>CAZNFE010000324.1:0-4024 GCA_964571945.1 uncultured Pseudomonadales bacterium | reverse complement strand
ACAGATTCAGATTACGTGGGTCTGGCGATAAACCTGCTCGAACAGATGGAAGAAATCGAACCCCCTGAATTTGAAGAATTGTAACCAGGCTGCACGGAAAGTGGCGACAAACACATCAAAATGGATTGTTACAAGGAAAGGAAATGGCAACTAAAATACTCGTAATCATGGACCCTCAACAGGACAGTCAATCCGCATTTGACCGGGCAGTTGAGCTGGCACACCTGGTTGAAGTCTCCCTGCATCTGGTACTGTTTACCGATGGGAACGAAAAAGAGTTGCCAGCTAGTACCAATAATTTGGCCGATCCTTTAACACCAGAACCAAATTATGTTCGTCGATGCCAGCTCTGGCTGGAGGACTTGACACGTGCACACGTTAAAGAGGGACTGGAGATCACAACCGAGGTAAAGTCATTTCATCGCCTGCATGAAGCTGTGATACAAACAGCAATCGAGCAGGATGCCATCTTCATCTTCAAACCAATGCGTCATCACTCGCTATTGAAAAGAACGCTGTACACCTCGACTGACTGGAATCTGATCAGGACCTGTCCTTTCCCGCTATTACTTATTAACGATGCCAGACCATTGAAAGGAAGAGCGATCCTGGCAGCTGTGAAAATCGGGGTTCGGGATTCAGATCATGATGACCTGAATCGGATCATCATGTCCCAGGCGGCGGTGATAGGGAGATTATTCAATTCAAACATCCATGTCGTCAACGCCGTACCCTTACCCGTAATTCCGATGGGATACTCTGCGACAGAACCGACCGGTTACGAGGTGATCAAAGGGTTGCAAAAAGATCACCTTGCCCGGGCAATAGCATTGGCCGAGGAGTTTGAGATACCTGAAGACAGCGTAACCGTTATCGAAGGCCAGGCAGAATTGGTTGTAAACAAGCTGGCGGAACAATTGGATGCAGGAATAGTAATTCTCGGCAGTGTCGCACGATCCGGATTAGCCGGTTTATTTATCGGCAATACCGCTGAGCGAGTGCTGGAAGAAAGCTCTACTGACGTGATGGTTCTCAAGCAAGCTGACTTTGCTTCACCCCTTCAGGAAGAGGCATAGGCTATTGTTTTTAAACACTTAATTCAATTCCATAGAGAAATATCCTGGCCAATCGTAGCCTGACGCTGTTTTCACAGTATTCAATTCAAATGGAGCTGTGCTAGACTTACAGCTTTCCCTGACAAGAATAGCTATGCCTTCAGGAGTCACCTCTACATATACGACTACGTGCCATGAATGTGCATTAAACGCACTCTGCCTGCCAGTCTCGCTAAGTACTGAGGATATCGGTCAATTAGACGATATCGTCGGTCGAGGGCGGCCATTGCAGCGAAATCAGCGCATCTATGAGACAGGTGACAAATTCGCATCGATCTACGCCGTCCGTTCAGGTGCGATCAAGGTTTTCAATATTGATGAAGCCGGTGACGAGCAAGTCATAGGATTCTATCTGGCGGGTGAAATCTTCGGGCTTGATGCGATCCATGATCAGTTCTATGAAAGCTCAGCTAAAGCCCTCGAGACTTCTGCTATATGTGAAATTCCCTTCGAAAAGGTGGAAGAATTATCGCTTCGGATACCCAATCTCCAAAATCACATCTATCGAATGCTGAGTAAGGAAATTCACTCGGATCAACAGCTACAACTACTCCTGAGCAAGAAGACTGCCGAGGAGAAAATTGGCACTTTTTTGCTCAATCTATCCAGCAGATACCAACAGCGAAAGCTTTCAGCCAATTCGTTTCGGTTACCGATGGCACGTACTGATATCGGCAATTACCTCGGGCTGGCGGTGGAAACCGTGAGCCGCGTTTTCACTCGACTGCAAAAGAATGACGTGCTGAAGGTTGATGGCAAGGAAGTGAGTATCATCAACAATAAGGAACTCTGCCAAATCGCTCACGCCAACGTACAAAGTCCATCATAAACTGAGTAAAAACAGCCACTTAGAACATGATCGCCTGGCGGGAAGAAGCGGGTTTTTGGAAGCAAGATGGTTCAAATTTCGTGCATTAAAAAAGGGGCTAGAGCTATAGATCCAATGAGCGCACCCTGAATTACTCAACCGGAGTCTTAAACATAACTCTTGCCCCCCTGATTCTGGTCTGTCGAGATAAACCAAATTCACAACAGGAACTGGCAGTAAATTTCTCATAATTTTCACTGAATGAAATTGATCTGGATCAAGTTATCTTCACGTGATGTACCGCATGCCTCAGATACCGACGACCTGAAATACCTGCTTGATGATTCGAACCACCATGCCAGGAGATGAACAAGTGCAATCCATCCTAAAGAGGACGGAAAACAAGCGCCAGTAACGATTCTGATGACGCGGCATACCGACGGGAACTAACCAATCAAGCCAGCCTATCAACCTGTCAGGCACCGAACAACCGGCTTCCTGGCCACCATATAGCCAGCAATATCTACGGCATTCGAAAACTGAGATAACTTGACCCAGATCAGTGATTGCTGCAGTGCTTTCATGGACAATCGATTTTTATCTTCTGAACAAGAACTTTTATGTCGACATTACTCGATATCAGCAGCGACCCTGAGGTCCAGCATGAGTTAACAAATGTTCTGGGTGAATTCAGGCCTGATTGTCATCTTGTGCATTCAGATAATATCAAAGACGCCCTAATCCAGATTGAAAATCTGGATATCGATGCAGTCTTCGTCGATACCCGCATCGCACACAAACTGCGTCAGGATGTCAATGAACTCCTGGCTCGTACGTCATTGACGACCAAGATCATCCTGATCGACTCTCATCAGGACTTACTGGATCCCGAACGATTCAATATTCTCGGCCTGGAGACTATTGATCTGCCGCTGGATACGGAAATACTGGATCGTGTGATCGGGAGCTGAGCGGGATCTGCTTCGGTCTGAGCACACCTCTCCCACTCTGTCCTGATTAATATTGCTGTCAAAATTGTGCCCTGGCCAAGCGACTGGTTGCCATCTAATCTGTAAATACAGGCATTGCACCCATCTCCCATAGTATGACAGTGGCACCCAACATCCCTGCCACCATCACCAGGCCCACTGCAACCATTGCACTGGCAAACAGAAATCCTTTTTCCGTCGGTATTTGCATCATGATAGGAACACCGATATAGAGCAGATACACGGTATAGCAGGCAGCGACTAATCCCAGCGCAATATCCAACCAGAGAATCGGGTAAAACCCGACGGCACCGCACAAAAATAACGGCACACAGGTGTATGCAGCAATTTGAACTCCCATCGCTATAGAGGACTCTGCATCATAGGTCCGTGCCATCCAGCTGACCATATACCCCAATACGCCGATTCCAACCAACATCGCAAGATAAAACAACAGGCTAACTTGCAGGGCACTTTCTGCAGTCAACTTGATAACCCTGTTCCCCAAAGACCAACCAATATGAGTAGCACCAAAATACCATGCATACGCGGGCAAGATGGCGATAATCGCTATAAACTTCAGATATTGGCTAACGATGCCGGTATTCTCATGACGAATTTTCTGCCACTCGTTAGCGGGATTAAAGAACAGACCTGCTATGTGCTTCATCAGCTATCCTCCAGAATATTTTTCCTCTTTGCATGGCGCTTGCTTGTTGTTCATTCCGTCGCACCTGACCATTCTCATGCACGTGAATCTTTACTCCGGTAGCACCCTTCAGTGTCCAGACGCCAAACAAAATCAGTACCAGACCCATAATGGTGGTCGTCATTTTATGCCTGGTAAAAGATGCCAATCTGCCCGTGAGAGTACCGGCCAGAACCAGGGTCGGCAAGGTACCCAGGCCAAAGCATAGCATAACCAATCCACCCTGAATCGTATCTCCAGTAGTCAGTGCAACCGTAAGTACGGTATAAACCAGGCCACACGGTAACCACCCCCAGAGCATACCAGCCATGTATCCCTCCAGTAACGGGTGTCTCTTCCTGCCCGGTGCACCTGATTTTGGAATCGATTTCCAAAGTGTATCACCAAACTTCTCCGTGGCTCC
>CAZNFE010000323.1:0-4053 GCA_964571945.1 uncultured Pseudomonadales bacterium | reverse complement strand
ATCAAGCTGATATACTGAATGTTGATGTATATGGTCTCGACAATATGGATCGTCGTCTGCTGCTGGCTATCATTGAAAAATTTGATGGCGGGCCGGTTGGTGTAGATAGTCTCGCAGCCGCGGTGGGTGAGGAACGTGATACCATAGAAGATGTGTACGAACCCTTCCTGATACAACAGGGATTTGTTATGCGGACATCTCGCGGACGGGTTGCAACACAGAATGCGTATCAACACTTCGGTATTAAAAATCCCGGGAATGTGGATCTATTTGACGGTGATGAGGTCAATTAGTCAGATCCTTATGTTACATAACCAACCAAACGGAGTAGCTGGTGACTGAGCCTTTATCCATCTGGGAACTGGTATTGAACGCCAGCATTGTTGTGCAGGTCGTCATGTCAATCTTGTTGCTGGCTTCTTTCGCGTCGTGGGTAATGATATTCCAGAGAGGATTCAACCTTGCCGCCGTTAAAACAACCGCGCTGGAATTTGAAGATGAATTCTGGTCCGGTAAGGATTTGAGAAACATCTACCAGGAAATGAAAGACGATGATCAGAGCATTCATTCTGGCTTGACCAGTATTTTTGCTGCCGGGTTTAAAGAATTCTCACGTTCAAGACAACAGAAAGATTCCAAACCGGATGCAGTGATGCAGAATGTTCAAAGAGCGATGAGAGTAGCTATGTCGCGGGAAGAAGAACGACTTGAAACCCATCTGTCTTTTCTGGCGACGGTAGGATCTACCAGCCCCTACATCGGATTATTCGGCACGGTCTGGGGCATAATGAATTCATTTCGAGGGCTGGCTACTGTGAATCAGGCAAGTCTGTCCATCGTCGCTCCAGGGATTTCAGAAGCACTGGTTGCAACTGCGATGGGGTTGTTTGCAGCGATTCCCGCAGTTATCGCGTATAACCGTTTTTCAACCCAGGTCGAATTGCTGGTGAATCGATATGATGCATTCATGGGTGAGTTCAGCAGTATTCTGCATCGATCAATCTATGGGCACTAGGATGGCAAATCTCTGTTTGATCAGCCCATTTTGGATGGTTTTCTCTGATGGTTAAATCCAGTCGTCGAAAACCCATGTCGGAAATCAATGTGGTGCCATACATCGATGTGATGCTGGTATTGCTGGTGATATTCATGGTTACTGCTCCGTTAATGACCCAGGGAATAAAGGTTGACCTGCCAAAGGCGCAATCGGAAGCCATGGATGTTGATGAAAATGTCCTGATCGTGACGATCCGGGAAGACGGCAGTTATTATCTGAACACCGGTGAAGAGGAGAAACCGGTTACGTTGAAGCAGATAGGTGATCGTAGCCGCAAGATTATAAAAGCCAATCCGGAAATCCGGGTTCTGGTCGAAGGAGATCAGAATCTGAAATATGGCAGTATCGTCGAGTTGATGGCGGTACTGCAGAGTGCTGGTACGGAAAATGTTGGATTGATTACAGATCCACCGGAAAGATGAATAGCATAAATTCGACCGGTTCCTATGTGTTGCCATTTTTCCTGGCCGTTGTGTTTCACCTGGCCATCGGATTTGGCGTGAATGTCCATTGGTCGAGTGCCGGTAACATTGTGAAATATGATCATACCGCATATCTGAATGCGACCCTGGTGAGTGAAAACCCGTTTACTGCAAAACAGCGTCGAGAGGCAGCAGAACGACAGCAGCGAAAGCGCACCTGGCAAAAGCGAGAGCGGGAGAAAGAGCGGCTGGAAAAAAAGAAACTTGCTGAGCAGCAGGAAGCAGCACGATTGGCTCGTTTGCAAAATCAGCTTGAAAAACAAAAACTGCATGAAGCGATGCAAAAACTAAGTACTGAATCGACACCGGAGTCCAAATCGAAGCAACCAGACCGCGAGCAGGAAAGGCAATTGATGGAGCAGAATCTTGCCTCTGCCGTAAAGGGTGAACAAACCTATCAGATTGCTGTAACAGATGATGAGAAAGCGATCGCCTATGTGGGGCAAATTAAGCGGGATATCATTCAGAACTGGTCCCGGCCACCCAGTGCAAGAAACGGTATGCAGGCTCTCTTGAAAGTGTACCTGGTTCCCACTGGCGAAGTGGTGGATGTAGTCGTTGCCGAATCCAGCGGCAATGAAGCATTCGACCGTTCTGCGGTACTGGCGGTACGAAAATCAGAGCGATTCGCAGTGCCACAGAGTGCCAGGCAATTTGAGAAGAATTTTAGAGAATTTTCGGTTTTATTCAAACCGGAAGATCTCCGTTTGTAGACAGGTTTTGTTATGAGAGTGACCATTTGTATGCTCCTGCTGGTTGTGATCTTTGGTTCACAGAACCTGACCGCTGAACTCAGGATTGAAGTGACTCAGGGAGTGGACAATGCAGTGCGCATTGCCGTTGTACCCTTCGAGTGGCGGGGTCGAGGTACGTTGCCGCAGCAGGTGGCCGATATTGTGTCTTCTGATCTGCGGCTGAGCGGCCGATTCGATACGTTACCCGTTGATCGTATGCTGAGCTTCCCGCATAACCGGCAGGAAGTGTTTTTCAGGGATTGGCATTTGCTCAGGTCTGAGTATCTCATCATTGGCTATTTGTCGGCTATCGAGCCGGAACAGCATACAACCAGGCAGTACAAACCTCGTCTGAGGCTCCATTTTGAACTGTATAGTGTATTCAAGCAGTCCATTGAAGTGAGCCAGGAAATTGAAGGAGAGGTGCAGGATTTACGGGATATGGCGCACTATTTAAGTGATGTGGTTTATGAGAAGCTCACGGGTATTGCAGGTGCGTTCTCCACCAGAATCCTTTACGTGACCGACTCGGGACCTGTTGATAACCGAGTGTATTACCTTAATGTGGCTGATGCGGATGGCAAGCGAGCTGAGGTAATTCTTAAATCCAGGGAACCGCTGCTTTCTGCGATATGGTCTCCGGATGGTAACAAAATCGCATTTGTATCTTTCGAGAATGACGGCAAGCCCGCGATCTATATACGTGACATGATCAATGGACAAAAGGAACAGATCACTAATTTCAAGGGGCTAAACGGAGCACCAGCCTGGTCCCCGGACGGCAAATCACTGGCGATGGTGTTGTCCAGAGACGGCAATCCGGAGATTTATATAATGGATCTGGAAAGTCGTCGATTAAGACGTGTGACCCGTCATTATGGCATTGATACAGAACCGAGTTGGTCCCCGGATGGTAAATCACTGCTGTTCACCTCAAATCGGGGCGGGAAACCGCAACTCTATACGATCAATCTTGCAAATCTTGAGATTGAAAGGCTGACATTTGAAGGTGATTACAATGCGCGCGGTCGATTTCTGCCTGATGGAAAAAGCCTCATAATGGTGCATCGCCGAAATGGGATATTCCATATAGCACTACTGGAGCTGACTCGTGGCCGATTAACGGTTCTGACGAAAACAGCACTGGATGAATCTCCGAGCCTTGCACCCAATGGCAGTATGCTGATTTACGCGACCCAATACAGGGGAAAAGGTGTGCTGGCAGGCGTTTCTATCGACGGCGGAGTCAAGTTCCGGTTGCCCTCCACTGAGGGGAATGTACGGGAACCTGCCTGGTCTCCAAAGAAGAGAAAAAAGTTTGTAGCAACTATCCTGAATGAGTAGAATCACCGGTTTGGATGAACTTGAGAGCGATTTTGTGGTTTAATCCCATATTAGCGTTAGGACTGGAGGAGTTGGACATGAGTGCACGATTGATAAATGGTATATGGGCACTGGGCTTTAGTGTCGCATTGCTCACTGGATGCGCCAGTAAACCGGCGGATAATATGCAGGAAGAAACCATGGTGGATGAAGCGCCGGAAGTGATGAGCCAGCCCATTGAGACAGCGACACCAGCAACACCGCCTAAGGCTGCCGCGATCATTCAGAATGGCGCCTTAAAAGAGTTGAACAGCAACGGTGAATACGTTGCCGTCGGAAATGGGAAATTTTACTTCGACTTCGATCAGGCCATTGTAAAACGTCAGGGTCTGGCAGTTCTGAATAAGCATGCCAATTATCTGGCAGCAAATTCCGGTGCGAGGGTTCGGCTTGAAGG
>CAZNFE010000322.1:0-4083 GCA_964571945.1 uncultured Pseudomonadales bacterium | reverse complement strand
CCCGATATTTAATTCTTGACCTTTTCCAGATTGCCATATGCACTTGACAGTGCCCACAGTGGTATGAGTACCTATCTTTCGATAGGTGTATGAGCGCTGAATTGTATTTACAGTAATGATCGGCCTCTTGTAAAAGACCGCTTAATACCAATGAAACAGGAACTGCAAAATGGGACGACTGACACTGGAGCAAGCCAGCACAACTTTTATAGAGAAATTTCAGCAATCCAAACACATGGGGGAGGAGAGCAGCCAGTATATTCCTGGCGGCTATAGCCGTAATAGTCTTACATTCGGACCCCACGCCATTTTTGTCGACTCGGGTGATGGGCAATATATCAACACCGTTGAAGGTCATCGTTTACTTGATTTTCACAATAATTTCAGTTGCAGCATCATCGGCCACAATCATCCGAAGATCCGCGAGGCACTGCAGGAGCTCGTGCCCAGGGGCTTTTCTTTTGGCAATCCCATGCCACATGAATATACGCTCGCGAAGATTTTGTGCGAGCGTATCGAAGCCGTTGAAAAAGTCATTTTCTCATGCTCCGCCAGTGAATCCTGCTTGAGCGCCATCCGTATAGCACGTGCCAATACGGGAAAAAACAAGATTGCCAAATTCGAGGGTGGCTATCACGGAATTGGTGATGAATTCATGATGTCATTGCACCCTCTTGAGGCGCCGGCAATGATATTTCCCGGTCCGGACACGAATCCAATTCCGGTTCCGAACACGGCCGGCATCCCAAATTACACACGCGATAATGTTGTGGTGCTGCCACAGAATGACCTGGAGAGTTGCGAGCGGATTCTCCGTGCAAACGCGGCTGATACAGCAGGCTTGATCATGGAACTTCAGACCGGCGCTGGTGGTGTCGTTATCCTTGATCGGGATTTTGTACACGGTATCCGAGCAATAACAGAGGAACTGGGTATCCTGATGATTATCGACGAAACGGTGACCTTGCGTGCCGATTATCACGGCATGCAGGGCCTGTATGGAGTCACACCCGACCTGGCCGTATTTGGCAAGGCGATTGGCGGTGGTTTGCCGATCGGAGCGGTTGCAGGCCGGGCCAAGTACTTTGAAATGGGCGACCAGGGATTGGTCTACCATTCAGGCACACATCACGGTCACCCACTGGCCACGATGGCTGGCGTTGCCTGTCTTGAAGTGATGGACGAGCAGGTATATGCACGCATGAATGCACACGGGGAACGTATCAAACACGAATTGACGCAGTGGGCAAGCGAGACCCATCACCCATTTTTCATTTATGGCGTTGGCTCTCACCTGGGTTACGAGATCACGGAACAGTCCGGTCATGAACCCAGGTCCTGTCGAGACATATTGCAGTATTCCAATGAAGATCACATGCAAACATTCGCGTTTGAGATGGCGAATCGGGGAATATTCCCGATGTACCGTGGCCAGATTGCATTATCGGAACCGATGGTGGATGCGGATATTGATTTATTTATCAAAACCACCAAAGACATCATCACAGAAATATTTTCTTAAAGGTTATACAACAGGAGAAAACAATGAAGACCCAACCGTTGCAATTAGTGGGAGCAATCATTGCAGTAATTATCGGGTTGTCGGCGCCATTTGATGCACGAGCCCAGACTCCGCAAGCAGCAAAGGAACAGAATGCACTGGAGGAAATAATCGTCACTGCCCAGAAGCGCCAGCAGAATATCCAGGACGTCGGTATTTCGATAACAGCCTTTTCAGAAAAGCAGTTACATGAACTGGGCTACACGCACTCAATGCAGGTCACGGAGATGGCGCCAAACGTACAAGTAGTGCAACCGAATGGCCTTTCGTCCTACAATTTAAATATCCGCGGCGTTGTCCAGACTGATTTTGGGGATCATCAGGAAGCACCCGTCTCCCTGTATGTCGATGAGGTCTACATCTCGCAGATGTCAGCTGCGGGATTTGCGTTATTTGACCTGGATCACGTTGAAATATTGCGCGGTCCGCAAGGAACACTTTTTGGTCGCAACGCGACAGGTGGTCTTGCACATTTTGTAACAAAAAAGCCATCACAAGAGTTGGATGGCTATGTCGTCGGTACCTACGGTGACTGGGACTTGTTCAGAATTGAAGGTGCTCTGGGTGGTCCGATCACGGATACAGTTTCGGCACGCTTCTCCGGCGTATGGAACCAACACGACCCGTATATCCACAATCGTATCGGCAAAGATCTGAACAATGCAGATGATTTTTCCCTCAGAGCTCAGCTTCTGTTTGATTTCGATGAGAATACCAATCTGTTATTGAATCTCCGGCATGCGGAACAGGACGTCGATTCGGGCTTTTTCAAACACCGCGCCGGCAAACCCACGGATATCGCGGGTGGTGTGTTCCTGGATGCCGGCGAGGATTACTGGACCGCCGCCAACGCCACAAATCCGGCCTTCGGGCCAGATGGTTTCCTGGGTGGCGTGCCAGCGCCAATATCCTGCGCGGGTTGCGATGCTTTCGGCTATGTCGATCCAGATAGCAATCCGTATGTCGGCTCGTATGATTTCATTGGCTTCAATGTTTTAAAAACCACAGGGGGAACGGCAACCCTACATACCAATATCGGAGACTGGGAGTTCAAGTCGATCACCGACTTCACAACGATTAAGAAAAGATACCAGGAAGATTCGGATGCATCATCAAACTCAATATTCAACTTCTTTGTAACAGCAAACGTCGATCAGTTTTCACAGGAGTTTCAACTCAGCGGCGAGACAGACCAACGCCGTTGGGTGACGGGCTTGTATTACCTCAGCATCAAAGGTGATTACTCCATTGGCGGGGAAATTGATGCATTTGAACTCGGGTCTTTCCCCGGCGGTGGCCTTTCCAACCCGTTTTCAACGGACACGGATTCCTACGCGGCATATGCCCAGTTGGAACAGGACTTTGCAAATGACTTTACACTCATTGGTGGAATACGCTTTACCCGTGAAGAAAAAAAGCACGCGTACCAGTCCAATTTCGTAGTATTCCCGGTCGGCTGGACGCCTGGTGACCCACCGCCTTCGGGAGCAGATATCCTTGCACCGTTATTTGATTATAGTGCCGAAACTGTGGGGTCATTGGCGGAACTGAAAAAAAATCTTTGGTCATCGAAGCTAGAACTGGACTGGCATGCCACGGACGACTCAATGGTATATGTCAGCTGGAACCGCGGTGTAAAGGGCGGTGGCTTTAATGCGCCGTTGGACCCAACGGGTTTGTTACTTGAAGACGGATCGCAAAATAACCAGGAGATGCGCTTCAAGGATGAAACGCTGGACGCCTACGAGATTGGCTTCAAATCACTCTTGGGTAACGGGTCCGTTCGGATCAATGGTGCGGCATTTTATTATGATTATTCGGATTACCAGGCGTTCCGATTCATTGGCCTGACGCAGACCGTGTTTAATGCAGACGCCACAATCTACGGGATGGATCTTGAGATTGCCGCCAGTCCCGTGGAAGGCTTGAACCTGATGTTCGGTCTCGGGCTTCTCAATACAAAAGTGAAAGATCTGGATTTTGGATTTGGACTGGTTGACCGCGATACCGCTTTTTCTCCCAGTTTGAACATGAACGGGTTGGCGCGATACGAGTGGCCAGTGGGGAGCGGGTCACTAGCTGTGCAGGCTGATTTCCATTACCTGGGCGATCATAATTTTAATCTTGTCGCACCTCCGGTATTGCAGGAAGCCAGTTACACCGTGGCAAACGCCCGCGTGAGTTACACGGGCGCTGATGATGGTTGGGAGCTTGCAGTATTCGTTGATAATTTTACCGATACAAAATACCGGATACAGGGGTTTGATGTGACGTCTCCGCCACCCGTCGGTTTCGGCATGGTGCAGGAATACTACGGCAAACCGCGCTGGTGGGGTGTCAGTTTTACTTATAATATTAAATAGAGGCCAAATCCATGAAACTTTCCCTTGAAATTGCCACGGAAAAATTCCTCAGGAAGTTTTCTGCCTCGGCAAGGATGGCTGAAGAGGCCACCAGGTATGTACCCGGTGGCGGCAGCCGGGCGATCGTAAAGGCTGTGCCGCACCCCATATATAGAGTTT
>CAZNFE010000321.1:0-4097 GCA_964571945.1 uncultured Pseudomonadales bacterium | reverse complement strand
TTCTCCTTCATCAGTCACTTACGATAGTTTTGAGCGGTCAACTGCGGTTTCTAGGGTAATGCACCTCCGAACAGGTAGTGAGCGTTGACGGGGGTTATAGAGTCTGAACTAGCGTTTGGGTGTCAGACCGGTGGCCTGAGCAGACTGCCTGTTTAATTCTTCTGATGGACATATAATGCGATATCACCCATACAATCCATATCCCGGTGCGACCCGGGATCGTGAGTTTCTCTCCAGAGGTAGGACAAAGCATGGATATCGGCAATATTCGCAGGGAATACGAGTCAACCGGACTGTCTCGAAAAGACTTGCATGAGGATCCGCTCAAGCAGTTTGAACGCTGGTTCAATGATGCCGTTAAAGCAGAGCTGGAATATCCCAACGGCATGTGCCTGGCAACGGTGGATGGTGAAGGAGCACCGACATTGCGCACGGTACTGTTAAAGATGTTTGATCAACGCGGATTTGTTTTTTTTACCAACTATGAAAGCAAAAAGGCAATGCAGATCAAGGATAATCCTCATGTCGCGCTGGTGTTTCCCTGGCTGGAATTGCACCGGCAAGTCAAGATCACAGGAGATGCAGAGAAAATCTCCACGGCAGAATCAATCAAGTACTTTGCATCAAGGCCAAGAGGCAGTCAGCTCGGTGCCTGGTGTTCACCCCAGAGCCAGACCATCGACTCTCGTGCCATGCTGGAAAATGCGTTGGCTCGCATGTCGGAAAAATTTGCCAAAGGCAAGATCCCGCTGCCTGATTTCTGGGGAGGCTACCGCGTGGTACCGAACAGCATTGAGTTCTGGCAGGGCCGAGAGAACAGACTCCATGATCGATTCATGTATACCCTAATCGATCAGAACCAGTGGGATATTCGACGACTGGCACCGTAGTTTCATGAATCCCTGCTGTAACTCTGGCGGAGAGGGAGGGATGGTTCTCGTGCATCCCTGCACTTGTGGACCAACTGGCCCAGCAGGGCAAATCTCTGCCCGAGCATGTACACCAGGAATTCGAGGCCTACCTCAAGTGCGGCCGCCTCGAGCGCCAGGGCTTGCTGGAACAGGACACCGAGAGTGCCTGGCTGAACCTGATCCCGGACTGAAACGGGTAGCCAGGGCCAATGGCTTTTCTCTCCACACCTGGCACCGCCGACCAGAGCACCACTTGAGACAAGGTGAATTAATGCGCAGCATCAAGAGAAGGTGCACTGGGGTACATTGGCTCTTTTCGTTGGGAAGGATTCCAGCACAACAGCACTACACCAGCAAGGAAGCCAGTGAAAACCGCATGTCATGAGCTGTGCGTACTCTCGTTCAAGAATGAACGGATTTGAATGGCATGCTCAGTGCCACGTACGGAATTTTCGGGTCAATAGCCGGGAACTTCGACAGATCAGCAGATCCTGTCGATAGAATCAGCGAGGATGTCCTTCTCAATAGGCCGTTAATATTTCCTATCCTCCCACCGTACTCGATTGATTATCCCATCCCACCCGCAGTGGGTCAGTACCCTCAATCGATAATTCTCAAAGTTTCTAAAACAATCGGTAGTGGAACCAACCTGCCTTTGGACGCTGGCAGCCATGCATTTTTACCGTACGTGATATAAATATCGCAACAATGTTGAGCAATGGCGCATTTATCACGTGC
This sequence comes from uncultured Pseudomonadales bacterium, assembly GCA_964571945.1. Lineage (GTDB taxonomy): Bacteria > Pseudomonadota > Gammaproteobacteria > Pseudomonadales > Azotimanducaceae > JASJXV01. Next base: position 2,448 of record CAZNFE010000321.1, on the reverse strand, counting down.
GGTACAAAACTGTTGATTGTAGGCCCCTCCCATGCTATTTTTTACCGTACGATAACTTTTGTCAGGTGCAATATGAGCAACCACCCGGTGCAATACGGCACAATTAGATCCGCTGAGAACCTCGGCAAGCTGGTGCGCGCCCACCGAAAACAACGCAAGCTGACTCTGGAAACAATTTCCGGGCTGGGCAACCTGAGCACCCGCTTTTTATCGGAGTTCGAGCGCGGCAAGGAAACGGCGGAGCTGGGCAAAGTGTTAACAACGCTGCGCACCTTGGGACTGGAGGTGATCATCCAGCCCCGTGGGGGCACTCCGTTGAAGCCACCATCAAGACAAGATGGCGGTCGTCATGCTTGACCCGGATGGCCTCAATGTCTGGAGCGATCAGCGGCTCGTCGGCCATTTGTGGCGCAATGCTCAGGGCCTGATCGGCTTCCGTTACGACAATAGCTGGTTGGCACAGGGCGGCTTTGCGGTCTCTCATACAATACCTTTGCAAAAAAGTGACTTTCTGCCGGACGAGAGCCTTGCCCATCGGTTTTTCGCCAACCTGCTTCCAGAAGGCGGCGTTCGCGACCAAATTGTTCGCGATCTGAAAATTCCGAATACTGACTTTGATCTACTCCGAGCCATCGGAGGTGAATGTGCTGGTGCACTGTCCATACTGCAAGCTGAATACCAACCCGCTGTGGACTACGAATACCACGAGGTCTCGAACGAAGAACTCGCCAATCTGGTTGCCCGCCGTGGCCACGTGAGCACCTGGACTGCAAACGAACGTCCACGATTATCCCTGGCTGGCGCTCAGGATAAATGCCCTATTCTCGTTAAGGATGACGGCTACTGGCTACCGAAAAAGGAATCGCCTTCAAGCCACATACTCAAGTTCGAGTTATCTGACTACCGTCACCTGCCTTCTTACGAGACGTTTACGACGCAGCTGGCGGGCGCCATCGGCTTGCCGGTTGTCGACATTCAATTGCGATCCATTGCAGACACACACTATGCCTTAATTGAGCGCTATGATCGCCACTGGCTTGAGAGCGTCCAGATTGCAAGGCTACATCAAGAGGATTTCTGTCAGGCACTGGGGTTCGGGCATGAGCGCAAATACCAGGAACATGGCGGCCCCACCTTCGCCGATTGTTATCGACTGGTCCAGGACGTTTCCACTGATCCCGCCAACGATCTCCAGTATTTACTGCGCTGGCAAGTCTTCAATGTTCTGGCGGGAAATTCGGATGGTCATGCAAAAAATCTTTCGCTGTTATATCAACCAGACGGTGAGACACGATTAGCACCCTTCTATGATCTGGTGTGTACTCGTGCCATTGAACGTATCGACTACCATTTGGCCTTCGCCGTTGGCGAGGAAAGAAACCCTGGCATCGTTTCACCACAGCATTGGGATGCGCTTGCCAAACAGTGTGGTTTGCGCCCAAGGTTTCTCCAGGATCAGGTTCAGAATATTGCAGCAATATTGTTGGAGAAATTACAGCCATCAAGGGTGGCCTTTGAATGCTTGTATGGAGAATATGCTGCACTACAACGGATAGAACAGGTTGTGACCGAACAGTGTCAGCGCACGATCAAGGAATACGTCTGAAGGTGTGCCTGGCGATACTAGTTCGCCCGTAAAATCAGGTAGTTGCTGTTGCGATATTCAGTCTGCCTCGCTACCTTTCGCGACCATGAAAGAAGCGATACTTCTGACAATGCACCTGCTCACTACGATAGCCAAGTGTTTGGGTCCTGGCGGCGGTAGGAGCGTCATCGCCGAAAATCTGCTTCTGAATCCACGGCGCATGGTAAGAGCAGCCATTCTCGTCAAGTCATCAACACTCTTCAATTTTCATGCAGCAATGCAAGATGTTTAATGATGCGACATCCGATAGCAACTACCCGGCCCGCATCAGCACTGACAATGATCCGCTACTTCAATATCACCGATGGAAGGCCAATCTCCTTGTGCTGGATATTGAGTAGATCAAATCACTACCGCACATACCCACATCACATCCTTTCGTGGAAAGATTGATCGGTAGTGTCCGCCGTGAGCTATTGGATCAGATTTTCTTTTGGACGGTGACAGATTTGGATAATGAGCTTCTTGCATATCAACACTATTACAACAAGCATCGCTGTCACTCCAGTCGGAATGGAGCCACACCGGTCGAACCGATGCATAATAATGTTGCAGACGGATGGTTTTAGGTACTTTGAGAATTATCGATTGAGAGTAATAACCCACTGCGGGCGGGATGGGATAATTAATCGAGTACGGGTGAATGCCCATCCCCCGTAAATTGGGTAGAGCCGATGAATGCCCATCCCCCGTTAATGGGGTAGAGCCGTTGATATTTGATAAGAAAAATGGCGGAGAGGGAGGGATGGTTCTCGTGCATCCCTGCACTCGACCGCTTCGCAGCGCCGTCGCTTCGCTCCTGC
>CAZNFE010000320.1:0-4097 GCA_964571945.1 uncultured Pseudomonadales bacterium | reverse complement strand
ATTTGCTTCATATCTCATGGGTCAAAAAAGCGACCGTCGGTAACGACGGTCGCTTCGATCAATGCTAATGATGATCCATCGGCATCGGTTTGAGCAGGTATTACATCTTGGGCATGCCTTTGAAATGGATATAACCAATTCCGCCGGCACGGTTGCGTTGTTCTGCGAACAACGGATTTGCCGTTTCAACTGCAGTGACCATGGTCAATGGTGGTTTTCCTACGCCTCCATCACCGGGATGCTGGTAGCTTGAACCGATGTATGCGAAGCCATTGATATTATCAACTGCCATTAGACCGGTAGCTTCCGCACCCATGGGCAGTGACAGAATTCTTGTTAGCGTTCTCGTATCAACGTTAAAGGCCCATACAAAATTATTGACGTGACAATTGCTGTCTTCACCCACATACAGTGTTCTGTAGGCAGCTGAAAACTTCAGATTATCCGGGTTAGCGACATTGGTGTTCGCACACAGGTTACCTTGCGGTCCAGCTATGCGTTTGTGCAATGCGGGTGCAGCCGCATAGGCATTATCGAGGCCCTTCAGCTCAGGTATGGCAGCCAATGATGTTGCTGTCCACAGACTGTTAACGGGCAGACCTGTAGTATCCACGACATTACCAGCCAGTGACAACTCATACGTATTGCCCGCTTCGAGCAATCCCATCTGAATGTCCCCGACACCATCAGCCATACTGTCATACTGATAGGATATGGCGATATAAGCTTTCTTGTTAGCGGCATTCATTGCTACGCCTTCCATCTTGGTCCATTCGCTGGTGGCTCCCAGATAAACCGCATAGCGACGGGTCTCAAGGAATGCAGCAGCTTGTGCCATACCCGGTTTCAAGCGCAACCATTCTGCAATACCCTTGGTATGACGGTGATAGTAGTCAAATACGCGTTTGTAGCCGGCATTGACCATATCCATAGCAATGACTGCAGAAAGACCGGTTACGGGATCGACAGGTCCGGTTCCCACTACGCCGGGCACTGCAACAGGCAATACGCCTGCTGCTGTTTCCAGTACAATATCAAAGATATCTGTGGATTTTGTACCTGCATCAATCATTGTTTTGACACCTGCATCAGTAGCATGACCGAGGCGGATCCATTCCAGCGTACCTGCCCCCAGTTCGGCTCCGGCTACAGCGCCGACTTCTCCGGGTGCTTTATTGGCGGGAGATTTCGGACTGGTTTGGATAAAACGGGATGCGTATAGGGTGACTGCAGACAGGTCATTCGGAATATCAGCTACGCCCATGAACAGGATGGTGCTCTTGCTATCGTCACCGGAGTAATAGGTTCTTCCATCCGGCATCACTTTGATCAGTTCACGAGCAATGCGACCTGTCGCATAGTGTTTTACCGCTGTTGCTACGCCAGCTTGGTCGACCGTGGTCTCTGTCACATAGCCGTAATCATACGGACGTGCTGTTGCATCTCCAAATTTGGTCTGGAATGCCTGCACCAGATTGCCGTTAGAAAAATCCAATGGAAAACCAATGGGGTCGATGGCATTCATATCAAAGTTCCATTGATCAGCCTCATATTCCTCTGAGCCGATGAATGTATTCCAAGCCGATTTGGATGCAGCGCATGGAATCCATAAGCCTTTTTGCCCTAGAGATGAGAAGCCAATTTTGTCAAAACGTTTCATCGTCAGCAGGCCGGTAGTCAAATCCTGAGATACGGTGCTGTTGCCGATAAACATCGGGTTCTTACCATACTGGCTAACCATGTTGCCATCCCATGTTACATATTCGAAATGATTCAAATATGATAAATCAGCTGTTGTTGCTGAACTCGGTGCACCCGGAACCTGGATCAGGGCAGCGCCATCCGGCGTATCTGCAACAAACTGATTCTTGTTGGCCAAAGTCAATCCGGAAGCAATAGCCTTGCCTGTTACGGTGGCATAAAATGGATTGTTCATAGCCACCGGATCTAGCACCGCCGCGCCTGCCTGATTAATGATGCCGCCATAATATTCGCCTGCATGCGGGCCGGTCTGAACCACATCATCACTCTTAAACAGCATGATATGCTCAAGAGGGTGCTTTGCTGTTGTGCCATCACTATACGTCACCGTGGCAACTGATGTGGTGTAAGGGATAGACATATTCATTGCTGCATTTGGATCAGCTAGTGCATACTGATCTGTCGGTGCCTGCGTATTTGAAAAGGATATGCCTGTCACAGTAGCTGCTACAGGTACAGGTGCTACGGCTTGACCACCGCCGTTACCACAGGCTGAAATCAGCGCACAACCAGCCATGGCAACTACGAATTTTCCATAAGATTTTAACATTTCATTTCTCCTTAATAAGTATGTTGGATCATGGAAATGTCTCCCCCACTTCCGATGCGGAATCCTTGTGGAATAGGTGACAGGGCAATGACAACCATGTGTCAGATCGAAGGCAAGTGCATGACAAGTGCATGACATACGGATGAATGTTGGCGGGGATTACAGACCGGGTTTGATGATGGTTTCTCGCAGTATTTACGCTTAGTCTGTGCCAGTGCAGTTGCACAAGGGGGGGGGGGCCATCCATGTGCGGGCACCTGCAACCGCTGGCCGACCTGTTTAAGAATTGACCTGTCCATAGTTCCTGAAAGGTTTTGTTGCCTGCTTCTATGCCCTACCGTATGTCTTCGCTATAGTTGCGCCCCTCTTTCAATGAAAGGGGCTCCGGAGGGCAAAATGACAACACAGGCAAATGGTTCGACTTTGGATGGGAATTTGGTGGGGGATAGCTATCATGCACAACAGCCGTTACCCAATTCCCGCAAGGTTTATATCGAAGGATCGCGTTCCGATATCCGTGTGCCGATGCGCGAGATTTCTCTTTCTCCGACCCAAACCAATGCAGGTGATGAAGAGAATGCTCCGGTTCTTGTGTACGATACATCTGGCCCTTATACCGATCCGGCCGTTGAACTGGATTTGCAAACAGGCTTGCCTGATGTGCGTACGAACTGGATTGAAGAACGCAGCGATACCGAGTTTTTAACAAGCCTGTCTTCCGATTACGGTAATGAACGTCGCGATGATGAAAGTCTCGATCACTTGCGCTTCGAGCACTTGAAGCAGCCACGCAAATCCAAAGCGGGTAAGAATGTGTCGCAGATGCATTATGCCCGGCAGGGAATTATCACTCCGGAAATGGAGTATGTGGCGATTCGGGAAAATCAGAAACGTGAACATCTACGTGAAATTACCAGACAGCATCCGGGGGAATCTTTCGGTGCCAATATACCGCGCGTGATTACACCTGAGTTTGTGCGTGATGAAGTAGCCAGAGGCCGTGCCATTATCCCGGCGAATATCAACCATCCGGAACTGGAACCGATGATTATCGGGCGTAATTTCCTGGTTAAAATCAACGGAAATATTGGTAATTCGGCGCTCTCTTCATCGATTGAAGAAGAAGTGGACAAGATGACATGGGCTACCCGTTGGGGCTCCGATACCATTATGGATCTCTCGACCGGCAAGAATATCCATGAAACACGCGAATGGATTATTCGCAATGCTGCGGTTCCGATTGGTACGGTGCCAATTTATCAGGCGCTGGAGAAGGTCAATGGCGTGGCCGAAGATCTGACATGGGAAGTGTTCCGTGATACCCTGATTGAGCAGGCCGAACAGGGCGTGGATTATTTCACTATTCATGCCGGTGTATTGCTGCGTTATGTGCCGATGACTGCGAAACGACTGGCCGGTATAGTCTCGCGCGGTGGTTCGATTATGGCTAAATGGTGTCTGTCGCATCACAAAGAGAATTTTCTTTACACGCATTTCGAGGATATTTGCGAAATCATGAAGGCTTATGATGTGTCTTTTTCGCTCGGTGACGGTTTAAGGCCGGGTGCAATTGCGGATGCCAATGATGAAGCACAACTGGGTGAGTTGAAAACGCTCGGAGAATTGACACAAATTGCCTGGAAACATGATGTGCAGACCATGATTGAAGGCCCCGGGCATGTGCCAATGCAGATGATCAAGGAAAACATGGATCTGCAGCTGGAATACTGCGATGAAGCGCCATTCTATACGCTGGGGCCTCTGACCACGGATATTGCGCCGGGTT
>CAZNFE010000319.1:0-4118 GCA_964571945.1 uncultured Pseudomonadales bacterium | reverse complement strand
TGAACCACGAACATTCATGACTGGCGAACAGGTCTCTTTCTTCGATGACTTCAGCAGAGTGTCATTTATTTCGATGAGAACTTTAATCATTCTCATAGCGTTGTTCGTTGGGGGCAGCGCCCAGGCAGAACAAGCTCCCAGGGCAGTCCGGGGATTAATCGATCTGTCTGACTGGGAATTTGCACGGAACGGGCCGGTAAACCTGTCCGGAGAATGGCAGTTTTTCTGGCACAAGCATCTGCGAAGCCTGGACTTTAATCGGTTCGCAGAAAAAGACTTTGCATACATCGAGGTACCGGGTAGCTGGAACGGCAACATTTTTGATAATCAGCTGCTGAAAGGGAGTGGATATGCCACTTACCGTCTTAATGTTCTGATTGGCACAGCGCATCAGCTTGCCTTGAAAATGCCTGACATCGGGACCAGCTACCGACTGCTGATTGATGGCTCGGAAGCGCTGACTGTTGGCAATCCAGGCATAACGGAACAGACCACTAGGCCGAAATATATGCCGACCACCGTGCAGATTCACCCCAGGGGTCTGCGAATTGAAATAGTTCTTCAGGTTTCGAATTTCGATCACCGTCTTGGCGGTATCTGGCTACCTATAGTTATTGGTGAGTCCCAGCAGATTTCCAGCCTGCGAGAAAACAAAATCGCTACCGATTTGCTGCTGTTCGGGGCAATTCTCATTATCGGGTTGTACAACATAGTACAGTTTGCATTTCGCCGGGAAGATACTTCTCCGCTGTTTCTGGGTGGATTCTGTCTGCTGCTTGCGTTACGAACGCTAATGGTTGGTGACCGATATTTAACCCAGGTTTTTCCGGATTTTCCTTTTGCATCGTTTGTTCGTATCGAGTACCTGACCTGGTTCCTTGCGGTACCCTTCTTTTCAGAGTTTTTATACGTAGTGTTCCCAAGAGAGTTTCAGCGGCGCGTTGTATACGCCATCCATGCATTATTCGCGACGGCTTCCCTGGCGCTGCTGGTTTTACCGACGGAACTGGCCACCCTGACTGCGCTGCCGATGCAGATCCTGACAATCGTCTGTTTGCTGTACGGTGCGCAGGGTCTGGTAATGGCAAGCGTGCGAAATCGCAGTGGCGCGTTACTGCTGCTGTTTGCCTATTTTGTATTGTTCTACACCAGTGTTAACGACATCCTCGTCAATGCCGGGGTTGTCGATACTATCCTGTTACTGGACGTCGGCCTTTTTGTATTTGTTTTCTGTCAGTCGATACTGATTTCGTACCGGTTTACCCGGTCGTTTAAAACAATTGGGCAACAGCGTGAACAACTTCAGGCGGCCAATCTGCGCCTGGAGACACAACAGAAACTGAGACGCGGACTGGAACTGGAATCCAAATCCCTCGAGGATCGGATTGCTCAATCGGAAAAAATGGAAGCAATCGGGCTTCTCGCCGGTGGTATTGCTCACGATTTGAACAACATTCTCAGCAATACGGTTACTTACCCTGAACTTGTGCTACTCGACATGGATGAGCAGGACCCAGCGTATCAGCCACTGCAAAAAACCCGGCAAGCGGGACTGAAAGCTGCTGCAGTCATTGAAGATCTGTTGACCCTCACCCGGAGAGGTGTTGTAAACAGAGAGGTCCTGAATCTCAACGACGTTGTTCGAGAGTACCTGGACAGTCAGGAACACGAGGCAATGTTGTCCGGCACCAGCTCGATTGAGGTGGAAACGTCACTGGGCAGCGATCTTCATAATATCGAAGGCTCTCCCATTCATCTGCAGAAGATATTGATGAATTTGATTTCCAACAGCATCGAAGCAATTCGGGATGGTGGCTCGATTATGATCTCCACGTACAACGAAACCACTGAAGCCTGCTCGGTGTTCCACGGTGAGCTGAAAACTGGTGAGTACGTAGTCCTCTCTGTTGAAGATACGGGAGCTGGTATACCGCATGATGATCTTGGCAAAGTATTCGAGCCTTTCCACACAACCAAGGAAATGGGAAAGAGCGGTACTGGATTGGGCATGCCGATCGTCTGGGGCGTGGTCAAGGATCATGGTGGTGCGATCGACCTGGTGTCGATGGCAGATATGGGTACCCGATTTGACATCTACCTGCCACGATCTTTCCAGGAGCTTTCGCATAAAGCAGAGGTTATTCCCATTGATCGGTTACTGGGCAAAGGGGAGAAAATTCTTGTCGTGGACGACGAGGGCGATCAACGCGAGTTAACGGCAAGCGTGCTTCGACGGCTGGAATACGAGGTGCAGATTTGTCCACGGGGTGAACTGGCAGTCGAACTTGTTGCGGAGCAGCATTTCGATCTGGTCCTGCTCGATATGTTGATGGGGGAAGGTTGGGATGGACTGCGAACGTTTATGGAGTTGCAAAAATCATATCCGGAGCAGAAGGTGGTCATTGTGAGCGGGGATATCGATTCCGAACATGCAATGGAAGCCTTAAAGTCAGGTGTCCACGGATTCGTCAAGAAACCGTTCAAGATCGAAGATATTTCCCGTGCCATCAAGTCAGCTTTGGCCATGTAAGTGCAATATAAGAAGGGATACGTCTGGATGATGGTGGGCCGTGAGCGATTCGAACGCTCGACCAATTGGTTAAAAGCCAACTGCTCTACCGACTGAGCTAACGGCCCCATGGGGAGGGCGATATGATACTGATTCGAGCCTAAAACTCAAGCGATATTGCCGGAATCAGTGGTTAAATATGCCCGGACGCCTGCTGTAAATCACATACTTATCCAGACGTGGAAATGCCCTGGGATATCATCTGAATTTCGCTGGATTTACAGTGCAGGCATACGTAAATCAAAGGATCGCTACATTGCAGATTGCGTGGTAGCGGCAAGCACCTTATCCACCACTTCACCTGACAAATCCTGTTGTGTCAATTCGAACAGCGTGGTCAGACCCCCGGGATTGATTACATTGAGCTCAATGACATAAGGGTAGGCCAAATCCATGGCGACAAACAAAGCGCCTTCCCGGCGAAGAAATAATCCGATTCGCTCGCATAGCTCGATTTCCTCGTCTGAAAGGTCACATACTTCAGGTTTGCCTCCCTGGGCAAGATTACTGCGGTGATCTGCAGCGTTGCGTCGGCAATACTGACCAATCACCTGCCCATCGGCAAACAGCACACGCTTCTCCCCAAGGCGTACTTCGTCGATATATCGTTGGATCAGGCAGTAGGCACCGCTTTCATGACCGGTCATGGTCTGCAGTAGAGACTTCAGATTGGCGTCCATTGCATCAACCTTGAATACATCACGTCCAAAACTACCTGCAGGTGGTTTGATAATCCATGTCCCACCTGTCCGCTCGATGATCTTGTATAACTGTTTCCAGTTGGCTGAGGCATGGGTTTCCGGATGCGGAAAGATTTCAGGTCTGGCATTCAGGAGGTATTTACTCTTCAGGAAGAGTATCGAATTGATGGAATTCACCAGGTTGGTATCCCGCTCGAGGTTATGCAGCAGTTGCATCTTGTCCAGAAATCCGATTCTGAATCCCAGTGCCAGAATCCATACCAGTGCGAAGCTGTTTAAGTCAACTTGCTGGTGTGGGAGATCGTCAAAGGCCTGACCAACCGTGAGGAATTCGCTGTCGATCTGAAAGCCCTGGGCCGTTACCCGAGTGCCACTCATGCCAAGCGAGTCCATGAAACAGAGCGTAATTGAATGTCCCCTGGATAACAGCTGCCGGGAGAACAGGTAATAGTTATCCAACTCGATCGATTCGGTTTGATTTATAAGCAATACAATTTTCATATGGTCAGGCAGCCTTGGACTGGGCCGGAAAGATCCAGTCTACCCTTTAATGCGATGCGGTATAAGTGAAGCAGGAAAGCTAAAAACAAGTTTTCCATTAAGCTGAATTTAGTGGTTGCTGATAATCGAATTATGCACCTGCAGGGTTGAATGAAGCAGGAATTCGGGCTGATTTGGCGTGACGTGCGCCTTGGTAAGCAAGGCAGGGTGGTAAATCAGCCTGAATCCCCGCGTCAGCCGAAGATGCTTCCCAGGTACATTGAATTGTGATAATCGAAGCAGGCTGTAGCGTGATTTGAAATTTTGGTTGTACGGCTGCGCAGGCCTGTGTGTTATTATTAGCCTCC
>CAZNFE010000318.1:0-4134 GCA_964571945.1 uncultured Pseudomonadales bacterium | reverse complement strand
TTGAATTGAATTTTATCTATCCAGAAAGACCAGGCTGACTGCAGGCACATAGGTAATGATAACAAGGGCTACCAGCAGCACGATCATGAAGGGAATCGTCGCCCGGTATAATTCGGTGACTGATCGATTGAATCGGTAACTGGCGATGAACAGATTCATACCGATCGGTGGAGTGAAATAGCCGATCTGCATGTTAGCCAAAAAGATAATTCCCAGATGAATTGGATCGATACCGTATCCAAGCGCCATGGGTACGATCAGCGGCATCATGATGACCAGGGCTGAGAATATATCCAGCATGGCACCTAACAATAACAGCACGATATTCAGTAACACCAGAAACGTAAATTTCCCGCTGATAAAAGAACGAATCCATTCGAATAGCTGCTGGGGTATCTCCTCATCAATCAGGTAATTGGTGAATGCCAGGGCAACCCCCAGAATAATTAATATGCCACCAACCATCACCATCGATTCGCGAATTATTCTTGATAGTTCTCTAAAGGGTATTTCACGATTTATTAATACCTCGACCAGAAACACATATACGGCGGTAACCGCTGCTGCTTCTGATACAGCAAACAAACCGCTGTAAATACCACCCAGAACGATAAACGGTAGTGGTAGCTCCCATTTGGCTTCATTGATCGCTTGCCAGGCTTCTGTTCTGGTATAAGCGCGCGAGAAGATCTGCTCCGTTCTGGTAGTCCAGATTGAATAAGCGGTTAACAATACGATCATGAGCAGCGCGGGTAGAATGCCGGCAATAAAAAGCTCCTGAATCGTGAACGATTCCGTCAAATCCATCTGTTGCAGAATCACGCCGTACAGAATCAAGGGCAATGAAGGCGCTAACAGTAAGCCGAGGCTGCCGGAAGTCGTGACCAGCCCCAGACTGAATTTCTCCGGATATCCCGCCTGCACAAGCGCCGGGAATAAGAGTGCACCGACTGCCACGATGGTAACTCCCGAGGCACCGGTAAAAGCAGTAAAGAAAGCGCAGGTAATAAATGCAACAATGGCCAACCCGCCCGGTAACCAGCCCAGAAATATCTGGGTCAACCTTACCAGTCGCATAGACACGTTACTTTCTGCCAACAAATATCCAGCGAAGGTGAACAGAGGTAAGGCGATCAGCAGAGGTGTATTTACCAGTCTGTACAATTCGATCGGTATGGCAGTAAGAGGTATCTCTGCGTGATAGAAACCAAGCATCGCGGCAGAGACGATCGCAACAAATAGAGGCGCCCCGAATAGGGCCGATAACAGAATCAATATGCTTAGCAACAACATCATGGCTGCTGCTCAAACCACACGGAAACCGATTCCTCAAAAAATCTGCAGGCAATTACCACAAACGCGATCGGAATGATGACTTCTGTCATCCAGCCAGGTACTGCTGCAAACGCTACCGTTTGATCTTCGTAGTCAAGCAACACAAACTGGTAACTGAACCAGGCCAGGATACTGCAAATCATGCCCGAAAAAGCGGCCACAATGGAAGCAACCACTGTTTGAATCCCGGGTGACAGATATCGTGAAATGGCATCTATATTTATGTGATTGTGTTCCCGGGAGGCTACCATCGCGCCCAGCAACGCCACCCATAACACGAGCGTTCTCATGAACGAATCCGCCCAGAAAATTCCTGAGTCAAAAATGTTTCTCAGCAAAATCTGCGCGATGGCAAGCAGCAACATAACAACCAATGACAAAACCAGCGCTGCATTCTCTACAATATGGAAGACTCTGACGGGGAATCGCAATATTCGAATCATCGAGCGGCCTGACCGCTTTGCAACCTGACATTGCTCAGGAGGGTCATCAGAGTCGAATAACTTGCCGGTGTAATTCCGCCTGCCTGAATCAGTTCTTGAATTGACGTTTCTGCCATCGAGCGCCACTCATTTTTTTCGTCTCTCGATGGCACTACGACTTCGATGCCCTGATTCAACAGCGCCTGGTAGGCTCTGATATTGTCCGAGCGATTATCCTGATCAATTTCAGTGGATGTACTGGTGAGAATATCCCTGACGATCTGCTGGTCACCCGGATTCATGCGCTGAAAAGCTTTGCGATCCATTGCCAACATCGCATAGATGTACACCAGAGGTAAGTCTGTAATGTACTTCACCTGTGTGTGCCACTGCAGCGCAAGAGCAACAATTGGCGGGATTGCAACGACGTTGATCAGACCTGTCTGCAGGGACGCGAGCACATCCGCCAGACCAAGTGGAATTGGTGTAATTCCGAAAGATCTTATCAGGCTCAGCGCAATCGGGTCATTCGCAGGAACCCATGCCTTCAGTTTCTGCAAGTCCGCTACGCTATGCACTGGTTTATTGGACAAAATGTATGCAAAGCCGGTTTCTATCAGGCCAAAACTGATATAGCCTTTTTCCGCTAGTCCCTCGATAATTCTTTCATCCATGTGATGGCGCACATAATTGACCTCGGTATAATCCTTGAATTCAAGGGGCAAATTGTATATCTGCAAATCCGGATAAGATCTGGTCAGGCTTCCGGCCGCCAGGGCACCACCATGAAGCTGCCCAATGCGCATTTTGCGTAAGACGGTACGATCATCCCCCTGCACTCCGCCCGGGTATATTTTGAATTTGACTCGCCCTTCCGTCTTTTGCTCAATTTCCCGAGTACTCTGTCTGAGTTTTTTCATCCATGAAAGGCCATCGGGAGATAACGTCGCTATTTTGTACACCTTGGCCTGGGCCGGCACAAATGCAAAACAGATCGTAAGGACTACGAGCAATCTGATTAGTTTTACCATCATTGTCCTTGACCCCTGGCATCTAGCAATTCTGTTCACCAAACCGGTGAGAGACCCATTCATAACACCGTGCAATTTTATCAAAAATACTCATCGGATTCTTCCAGAAGCACTCTGGCACGTTGCTTGGCAAGCGTATTAAGCAGCGTCATGCCCTGCGCAACCGGGTCAGCATCTAACACTTCATGCAAAAGCCGGTCGTGCAATTCCCTGTTGAATACCAATCGGGCATATTGCTCAGCAAAGACGACCTTGGCCATCAAATTTCGACCACCTGAAAGTTCGATGGCACGCTCAAAATGCACTCTGCCCTGTTCCGGTTTCCCTCCCATTGAAGCAGGCAGAAGGGTATCCAGTCCGCCCATATAGAGATGCGCGCCACCATGGTCCCAGGTTTCATCCAGTTCTATCACGCGACTCATGATAAGCCGTACCCTGGGTAACTGCGCAATCGCATTCCAATCACTGCTGTGCATTTGAATCCAGCCCGTCCAGGCAACACCAACCGAGTAGAGTGCTTCCAGGTCCGATTTCTGTGTCTGAGAGACCAGTTGCTGAAACTGCTGGAAGGACATTTGTCGTGATTCACAGAAATTACCGCGATGTACACACAGCGCTCTGAATGCAAAGTCCAGAGATTTTTCCGTGAGTAATCCTGCTCTTGCCTCATCGGAGACAAATGCCCCGGCAAACGCGCCATTCAGCGAAGCAGCAGCTCGTAAAATAGCCTCATTGGATGGGCTGTTGCGCAACAGACTTTCAATGAGCAGCAGATAGGCGGGAACTGCTGATCGTACTGTTTCAGGGTCGTCACTATTCAGGATGGTTGCGGAAAGATCTTCAGCCAGTTGACTGGTTGCCGACGACATGAGCGTTGCACAACCGCCAAGCAGAATTTGCACGAACAACAAGCCTGATATCAGAGCATGTTTGATTAATAACGACAGATTCATCGAATTCCGTACCTGGATATCTGGATCTTATTAATGATGTTATGTTCAGATATGACCTGAATGTATGGGTTTACCTTCCGATTGGCCGATTCTAACGCATCTTGCACAAAACCTACATGCAATTGCGAAGTGGGTTGGATGACTGCGAATTGCGGGAATGCCGGTTCCAGCTTCCAGTCGCTAATGCACTGCTGCGGTTAGTTTGCACTGATTGCACACCCAGAAGTATTTGCCCTTCTGCTTACCACTGCGGGCTAGCCTGACCACCATGGGATTGTTACAGCGACGACACAGATGGACCCGTGTATTGGCTGGTAATACCCCCTCGAGTTCCGCAGCAAGCTCATCCGATGAATAACCGACCCCAACCCTTAGATTTAACAGGGGTATGGC
>CAZNFE010000317.1:0-4179 GCA_964571945.1 uncultured Pseudomonadales bacterium | reverse complement strand
GCTGTCTGGCTGCTGACAATCAGCACAATATCCTTTACAAATTCGCATTTGTCATCGCTTGAATTTAAGATTATATTGGCGCTCGTTTGCAACAAACTACCTGCGAAGATCACTGACTGAACTCGACCCGATTAGACATCAAAATTCACCGGTGGCCGGATAAAAGTAAACAGAAGTGAAGTCCAGGCACGGCGTATAGCGCCCAACAACAGTGTACTCTTATTTGCAAGACAAAGGATATATGACAAATGCCAGAGCAACCACTACGAAAT
The DNA here is from genome assembly GCA_964571945.1 of uncultured Pseudomonadales bacterium. Classification (GTDB taxonomy): domain Bacteria; phylum Pseudomonadota; class Gammaproteobacteria; order Pseudomonadales; family Azotimanducaceae; genus JASJXV01. Next base: position 3,907 of record CAZNFE010000317.1, on the reverse strand, counting down.
GAAACTGGTCAGCAATCCATGCTCCAGGGTCAGTCAGCGCGCACCACAGGAAGCAAGATAGGCTTTTCAGCCAATGAATCAGCTCGTAACAACGCCTTCTCGACGATCTGGACCGAAGACCTCAATGGAGTTTTTGCAGGTATCGCAAAATATTATGATCCTGCCAATCACGTGGCCAGTCTTGGACTCTGGAACTGGTTCCGGTCCAGTTTCATTGCGACCATCGATGTCAAACCCCAGGACAAGGTACTCGATGTTTGTGCCGGGACCATGGCAGTTAGCATCGCGCTCCTGAAAAAAGAGCCGGGACTGGATGTCTGTGCCGTGGATCGAAGTGCGGAGATGCTTGCGGTTGGCACACGAAAGACAAAAAAACTTGGTATCGAAATCAAGCCAGAAGTCGCTGATGTGCATCACCTGCCATATCCCGACAATACTTTTGACGTGGTAACAATCCAATATGCATCCCGCCATTTGCAGGTCATCGATGTTTTCAAGGAAGTGCAGCGAGTGCTGGTACCGGGCGGTCATTTTTACCACTGCGATATGTTGCGACCTGGCAATAAGATCATCGAAAAACTTTACTATATCTACCTGCGAGCGTGCCTGAATTTTACTGCATTCATATTCCGCAGCAATCCTGCTGCCCAGCGCCTGAAGAAGTATTTTATCGACGCCCTGCAGATGTTCTATTCGGCAGAGGAACTGACTAACCTGCTTGAAGAAATCGGCTATAAATCAGTGCAGAGTAAAACCCTGCTGCTTGGCATGATTGGCTTCCATAGCGCCATGAAGGAATAGCGCCATGAAGGAATAGTGCACTCCAGCACCAGTGTTGATCAAACTTCGAGAATCATCCCGGCAGAGCCGTGGTTCTCACTTCTGACAAATTATTTTCACTCGCTTTGATGGAAGTCATTTGAATTTTCTGCAAATTGGTGCATCCTTTTTACATTGATCATGCTATCAGGAAGTTTAGCATTCAAGACAACAGGAATGAGGTGCATTTGGCAATTCTCCCGAATTTTTGGCCTCTCTGTGAAGGACCTTAGCCTGTTCTAAGTCACTCGAGATTCAAGGGGCTTATCACATGGAAGTATTCATCGTCGAAATGGTTGCCATTGAATCTGATGAATCGGGGCTACACTCCACGATAGATGCCATGAAACAAATTCCGGATTTGTTGCAAAAACCGATCCAGTCAGACACCACACATCAACTCCCTCTAACAGTTATCAGAAGCCTGTTCAGTTCCTTCTTAAAATCGTAGTCTGGCTGCTAACACCCAGGAGACTCGCGTGGCTCGCAAGGACGTACAGCACACTCATTCACCTTCCCTGAATCGATGGCCAGCACGGCTGGATGCCTTTCAAAGCCTGAGCGGTCTGATATTGGTGCTTTTTATGTGGGTGCATATGTGTCTTGTCTCCAGCATTTTGCTGGGTGAAGAAGCGATGTACACCGTGTCCCGATTCTTTGAAGGCGCATATGTGTTTGATCGCCCCTATCCTGTTCTGGTCAGCACCATTGCAGGTACAATTTTTGTTCTCGTTGTGCTGCATGGCCTTACGGCAATAAGAAAAACTCCCGCCAGCTATGCTCAATACCGTACCTTTTATTTTCATATGCAATCATTTAAACACACGGAAACCAACCTGTGGTTTATACAGGTTATCACTGGCTTTGTGCTGATGTTTCTAGTCGGCATCCACCTGTTTCAAATGTTCAGTGAACCAGCAGGTATTGGCCCCTATGCATCCTCTGATCGAATCTGGAGCGAAAACTTCTGGCCGCTTTATCTCGTGATATTGTTCAGTGTTGAACTTCATGCCGGGATCGGTCTGTTTCGGCTGATATTGAAGTGGGGCTGGTTCAATATCAGCAAACAATCTACCACACGCAAAAAGTTGCAGCGAATCAAATGGATGATCACTTTATTTTTTCTTGCTATCGGTCTGGTTACACTGGCTGCATACATGAAACTGGGCATTAACCATGGTGATCATGTTGGAGAGCGTTATCAATCGATATCAGTTCAGTATCCGGCTGACGACGTCCGGCAACGCATCATCAGCCAGGAACATATCAACGGCCACCAGAGTGCAGCCAACCAACTAACAACAGAGGAGATACGCTGATGCAGGTAATCCATACTGATGTACTGGTTGTTGGCGGTGGGCTTGCAGGTCTTCGTATAGCGATTGGTGTACACCGGCACGGGCAGCAAGTCATTATCCTGAGTCTGGTTCCTGCAAAACGCTCGCACTCCGCTGCCGCACAGGGAGGCATGCAGGCCAGCCTGGCTAACTGCATCGGTGGGGCAGGTGACAATGAGGATGTACACTTTGAAGATACCGTGCGCGGCAGTGACTGGGGCGCTGATCAGCACGTAGTGAGAATGTTCGTCGATACCGCTCCAAAAGCCGTGCGCGAGCTGGCAGCCTGGGGAGTCCCGTGGAATCGGGTACAAAGTGGTGAAAGAGAGGTGGTAGTAAACGGTGAGAAGGTCACCATCAACGAGTCAGAGGATGCCCACGGTCTGATCAATGCCCGAAATTTCGGCGGCACAAAAAAATGGCGCGCCTGTTATGTGGCTGACGGAACCGGGCACTCCATGTTGTACACCATCAGCGATCAGGCGATTGCCGCGAACATACCGGTCCATGAACGCATGGAAGCCATGGCACTGATTCATGATGGTGCGCGATGCTGTGGTGTAATCGCCCGAAACCTTATTACCGGAGAGTTGCTGGCGTACATTGCTAAAGCTACCTGCATTGCCACCGGTGGATTCGGGCGCATCTATCGAGTATCCACGAATGCGGTCATCAACGAAGGCATGGGAGCAGCCATCGCCCTGGAATCAGGTGTGGCCACACTTGCCAACATGGAGGCAGTACAGTTTCACCCTACCGCAATTTTTCCCGCCGGGATCCTGGTAACCGAAGGCTGTCGCGGCGATGGAGGCTTGTTGCTTGATGATCACGAACACCGATTTATGCCGGACTATGAACCGCTGCATCGGGAACTGGCTTCTCGCGATGTAATCTCGCGACATATGGAACAACATATCGCTGCTGGTCATGGTACTGATTCACGTTTCGGCAAGCACCTCTGGCTGGATATTCGCTTGCTGGGTCATGCACATATCGAATCGCACCTGCGAGAAGTTCAGGAGATTTGTCATCACTTCCTAGGCATTGATCCCGCTGACGATCTGATTCCGGTACGACCGGCACAACATTATTCCATGGGCGGTATCCGAACCGACCATCGCGGGGAAAGCATGACACTGAAAGGTTTGTTTTCCGCAGGGGAAGCTGCCTGTTGGGATCTGCATGGATTCAATCGCCTGGGTGGTAACTCGGTTGCAGAAACTGTGGTCGCTGGCATGTTGGTCAGCGAGTATATTGCCGAATATTGCGGTTCACCGGACAGTGAAATTACTATTTCAAGTTCACTAATTAAAAGATTCTGGCAACGAGAAGCAAATAACCTAAAAGCACTATGCAACGGTGGCAATGAAAACCCCTTTGTAATCATGAAGTCGATGCAGAACACCATGACCGACCAGGTCGGCATTTTCCGAGAGGGCGAAGTTTTGCAGCAAGCCGTCACGACGTTGCAGAACCTGCGACAACAATGCCGCAATATCGGGCTGCGCTCTCAAGTACGAGGAGCAAACCCGGAACTCGTTGCCGCCTACCGTGTACAACGCATGTTAAAGCTAGCACTTTGCGTCAGTTATGGTGCGTTGCAGCGTACCGAAAGCCGCGGCGCACATTTTCGTGAAGACTATCCGCAGCGAAATGACCGGGATTGGCTGAAGCGCAGCTTATACCGCTGGGAAAACACTACCAGTATTCGAATTAATTGCCGACCTGTCGGTCAACACTGGAAAATGGAT
>CAZNFE010000316.1:0-4192 GCA_964571945.1 uncultured Pseudomonadales bacterium | reverse complement strand
GCCTTCAGCGAAATGGAGCCTTCAGCGAAATGAAACCTTCAGCGAAATGGAACGGTCAGCTAACAGAAGCGCTCTACGAAGTCCCTGCTGGTACCACTACCAATCAATGTTAATTACAGATGTGGCACGGCCGTGGACGAGTGAATCACTTTCAATTAACACAAACCCTCATGTAAACTGATTGCTGAGCAGCGGGAGGGTGGTTCCCGCAGCAGTGATGAATTAAAGGTATCCCGCAATATGTTAGTCTGCAAGACACCCCGCATCGATTCTGGTGACAGTGAGCAAAAGCGAGCTGAAATCAAGCAGTACTTCAATGCCACATTTGATCTGTACGAGCTTCTGTTTGAAACCCTTACGAGCGACGCTACATACTATTTGCGTCCGGATCCCTTGCGCCATCCGCTGATTTTTTACTTCGGGCACACAGCAACCTTTTTTGTCAACAAGCTGATCGTTGCCAAGTTGCTGGAACACCGTATCAACCCGCGGCTTGAATCCATGCTGGCCATTGGAGTGGATGAAATGTCCTGGGATGATCTCGATGAGCAGCACTATGACTGGCCGACGGTGGATGAGGTGCGTGCATATAGACAACAGGTGCGGGATCTGGTTAATAAAGTCATGGACGTGTTGCCGCTGGGTACTCCCATAGAGTGGCAGGATCCGTTCTGGATCATCCTCATGGGTATTGAGCATGAGCGAATTCACCTTGAAACATCGTCAGTGCTGATCAGACAACTGCCGATCGACCAGGTGAAGCGTCACAGTAACTGGCCGATTTGTGATATCAGCAGTGATGCAGCACCGGAGAATGCGCTATTAACAGTCACAGCCGGGAAGGTTCATCAAGGGCGAATTCATGGCGCGTCGGAGACGTATGGGTGGGACAATGAATACGGAGCTCTGGACACACAGGTTGAATCTTTCAAAGCGAGCCAGTTTCTGGTGAGTAACCGGGAGTTTCAGGCGTTTGTTGAGGACGGCGGCTACCATACAACCGAGTGGTGGACCGAAGAAGGTCAAAGCTGGCTAGTTTTTAAACAGCAGCAGGATGAATTGCATCCGGTTTTCTGGATTCCGCGGACGGATGGCGGATTCAAATACAGAACAATGCTGGAAGAAATCGATATGCCTTGGGACTGGCCGGTGGACGTGAATTACCTTGAGGCCAAGGCGTTCTGCAATTGGCTAAGTGCCAAAAAGGGCAAGCCCATACGGCTGCCTACGGAGGCGGAGTGGTATCGGCTGTATGATAGTCACGACCTGGAGAGTCAACTGGAGTGGAAAGCGGCGCCCGGAAATTTCAACCTCGAATACTGGGCATCTTCAACACCGGTTAACCGTTTCATGAACGGTGAATTTGGTGACATCGTCGGCAATGTCTGGCAGTGGACCGAGACAGCGATCGATGGCCTGGCCGGGTTTCAAGTGCATCCGGCCTATGATGATTTTTCAGTGCCAACCTTCGATGGCCGGCATAATCTGATCAAGGGTGGAAGCTGGATATCGACCGGTAATGAAGCACTGCGAGATAGCCGTTATGCCTTCCGCAGGCATTTTTATCAGCATGCTGGATTTCGATATGTCGAGTCATCTGCCCAGGTAGATCAGACGTTTAATACGTATGAAACGGATGAACAGATCTCGATGTACCTGGAATTTCACTATGGAGATGAATACTTTGGGGTACCTAACTTTCCAAAAACCTGCATCGAAACGCTGCTCAGGCAAACCGGCATAGAACACTTGAATCGAGCGCTGGATGTGGGCTGCGCGGTGGGGCGCAGTAGTTTTGAGTTAGCCAGGATTGCGGATCATGTCGATGCGGTAGATTTTTCGGCTCGCTTTATCCGCAATGCGCTGGGTATTCTGGAGCATGGTCAGGTACGTTACCTTATTACCGATGAAGGGGAGCTGACGACCCTGAAAATAGCGCAACTCGACGGACCGGATGATCACGATTTCGCAGGGCGGGTGGAATTCAGTCAAGGTGACGCCTGCAATCTCAAGCCCATCTATACCAACTATGATCTGGTATTCGCGGGTAACCTGATTGATCGATTGTATGAACCGGTCCGGTTTTTAGAGGACATTCATCATCGCATACGAAAAGGTGGGTACCTGGTGTTAACTTCACCCTATACCTGGCTCGAGGAATTTACCGAGAAGCGGCACTGGCTTGGAGGTTACAAAGAAAACGGTGAAAACCTCTCTACTCTGGAAGGTATCCGTCGGATACTGCGGCCCTACTTTACGCCTTTTGGTGAGCCCGTCGATGTACCCTTTGTGATTCGTGAAACGGCTCGCAAGCACCAGCATACCATTGCGCAATTAAGTATCTGGCAGCGGATCTGATAGCCAGATGCACTTGCTCCAATAGGTGGCCAACACGATCGAAACAAACGGATTTAGATAGTTAAAAAATGCGTATGGTGCGTAATCCAGTACCGGAACCCCGAGTGTGGCAGCGTAGAAAGCACCGGCTGTGGTCCAGGGGATCAGGCCGGTGGTCATAGTGGCACCCTCCTCAACCGATCGTGAAAGAATAGCGGGATTTATATTTTTCCGTTGATAAGCACCCTTGAACAACTGGCTGTTCAGGATGATTGTAATATATGCCTCGCCCATACCCATATTGCCGATAAAACCCGCTCCAATGGTGGCCGCGATCAGGCTGGTCGTTCGCTGCACTTTTGAGATCACGGCCTGCAATAGCACTTGTAGAAATCCGGCTTGATGCAATATTCCGCCCAGTGCGAGAGCCATCAGCGACAACATCAGAGTCCAACTCATGCTGGTGATGCCGCCTCTGCCGAGGAGATCGTCGATATTTTCGATGCCGGTAGTCCCTCTGGTGTTACTCCAGAGACTGTTAAGTGCCGGAACGATTCCCTGTTCCTGATAAGTAATCGCAATCAGTATCGCGGTGATGATGCTGGCGGACATGCTCACCTCGGGAGAATATCGCTTTACACTCAGCACCAGCATGACTAGAAGAGGCGTGAGTGTGACCAACATATTCAACTTGTAGGAAGCATCAAGTGCATGCTGAATCAGCTTAATTTCAGCAACGGGAAGTGTGTGTCCGGCATACTGCTGACCAAGGAAAGTAAATAATAACAATGCCAACAGAAACGTTGGTGTGGTGGTATACAACATGGACCCGATATGTTTGTAAAGCTGGGTACCGGCACTCATTGCGGCAAGATTGGTTGTATCGGAGATCGGCGACAACTTGTCGCCGAAGGTTGCCCCGGAGACGATCATGCCCACCACCATGGGTAACGGTATGCCTATGGTGGTGCCGATTCCCACCAACACCACCCCGATGGTTCCCACTGTGCCCCAGGATGTTCCAGTAGCCACTGACATCAAGCTCGTAAGTACAAAACCTGCGCCGAGGAAAATACCAGGGCTCAGTAAATTCAGGCCGTAATAGATCAGGCTGGCGATGGTACCACTCTGCATGTAAGAAGCGATCACCATACCGATCAGAATGAAGATATAAATGGCAGGCAGCGCTTTGCTGATGCCACCATTCATCATGGATCTGACTTCGAGGAAACCATATCCCAGGGAAAATGCATGCGTTCCGGTCCAGATCAGGCACAGGAACATGATGGCATGCAGACTAATCTGAAATGCAAACAGGCCACAGGAAATCATCAAAAATATGCCGAAGAAGCAAATAAATGACTGGGCGAGTGAAGGCAAACTGGTTTCAGGGGGCTTGTTTTTATTCATTATATCCGTAACGTTTAATGGTGAAGCAACATTGCAACACAAAATCAACCACGTGCAGGTGTTGAAAACCCGTCACACCTACAGTACATCTTTTGTAATAACATTATCCATTAACTTACCACCATCTCGCACGAAACCAAATAATCGCCAGAATCCGTTTGATATTGGCCTCCTCCGCACGAATCGCGTAAAGGTGGTAGCGAAACGCTGCCCGAACCTGATCCAACAAGCGTTCTGATTGTGGCTTGAAATGAGGCTTATCCATAGAACACCAAAAATACCGACTCGTTTATTTTATTCCTGCTATTTTCTTGAATCATGAGATAGATGGAATTAGAGTTCGTGTATATGGAAAATATACAGGGAATTGTTATTCCTGTTAATGACAATGTTAGATTTGTATGAAGAAGAAACGTGAAGATAAGATTGTGCAAGCGGATACCCC
>CAZNFE010000315.1:0-4198 GCA_964571945.1 uncultured Pseudomonadales bacterium | reverse complement strand
CGCAGGTACTGAATTGAAAACACTCGAATCAGGGAGTAGCCACTTAGCCATTGCTGTGTATCATGGCGACCACATGGTGATGCTGCCAAATGAAGCTAATTATTGAGAATTTGAAATTATGTTGATCTTTGAAAAGGGTAGCAGCGGGCGCAGTGCAACTGCCCAGGTGCCGACCGAGAAAGCGTCACCCGCCGCGGAAGCAGTAAAATCAATCCCTGCCGAATATTTGCGATCGTTGGCACCCAGGTTACCCGAAGTATCCGAACTCCAGGTAGTCCGGCATTTTACCAATTTGTCACGGAAGAACTACTCCATAGATGGGCAGTTCTACCCATTGGGTTCCTGTACGATGAAGTACAATCCCAGGGGAACACATAAAGCAGCCAGTATTCCGGGGTTTTTGAATCGGCACCCGCTCGCACCAGAGAAAAATAGTCAGGGATTCATGGAGTGCCTGTTTGATCTTCAGGAGTATTTAAAGGATCTCACGGGGATGCAGGCGGTTTCACTCGCTCCGATGGCTGGGGCGCAGGGTGAATTTGCAGGTGTTGCAATGATTCGTGCCTATCACACTCAGAGGGGTGATCTGGAGCGAACGGAAATAATTATTCCAACTGCAGCGCACGGCACAAACCCGGCAACAGCCGTCATGTGTGGATACAAAGTACGAGAGGTGGGTATCAGTGCAAGTGGCGATGTAGATCTCGCTGATCTGAAAGCAGCGGTCGGGCCTGCTACTGCAGGATTGATGATGACAAATCCTTCAACCCTTGGTGTTTTCGAACGTCAGATTAAGGAAATTGCTGCTGTCATCCACAATGCCGGTGGTTTGCTCCACTATGATGGTGCCAATCTGAATGCGATTCTTGGGCAGGTTAAACCCGGTGATATGGGATTTGACGTACTGCACATGAATTTACATAAAACGTTCGCAACGCCGCATGGTGGAGGGGGTCCAGGTTCGGGTCCAGTGGGTGTCAGCAAAAAGCTGGAACCCTATCTGCCTACTCCGATAGTGGGGTGTGAAGTCAGGGATAATCAAAGAAGCTTCCGCTGGCTGGATGAGGAGGACATACCCGGGACAATAGGACACTTGTCTGCGTTTATGGGGAACGCCGGTATTCTTCTCAGAGCATACGCCTATGCCAGAATGTTGGGAAAGGAGGGTTTGTATCGTGTCGGTGAGTACGCCACCCTGAATGCAAACTATATGGCCAGAAAACTCTCTGATGCAGGGTTTGAGCTGGCCTACCCGGAAAGACGTGCGACTCATGAGTTTATTGTGACGCTTTCAGAGCAAGCAAAAAATCTGGGAGTAACAGCCATGGATTTTGCGAAAAGGCTATTGGATTATGGTTATCATTCTCCTACCACCTATTTTCCAATGTTGGTTCCGGAATGTTTATTGATAGAACCTACCGAGACTGAAACGATTGCCGAAATTGATGGTTTTGTAGCAGCTATGAAAGCAATTCTGGAAGAGGCAAAGACGAATCCATCATTGGTAACTGATGCCCCAACTACTATGCCTGTGAGACGATTGGACGATGTCAAAGCTGCACGAGAATTGGATCTGGCCTGGCACGCGGAGCAGTAATCGCATGGGTCTACCCACACTGCGATTGAATCCACGAGAGGACCGCCGCATCAGGCAAGGACACCAGTGGATCTATAGCCTGTAGTGGGCGACATTAGAAGACGATACCTATACCTTTATTTTGGTCATTTTGGGATCGTACATGGGTTGCAGTGATACCTTCGCAGGATACGTGTTCGCTGCAATTTCAATTTCCCAGAACCCGTTATTTATGTATGCATCATCAATTGGTTCGCCCGCCTCAATCATGAAAAGACCGACGGCACCGCCAAGGGAGAATCCATAAGAACCGGCTCGAACATAACCGATTGCTACGCCATTGCGTTTGATCACCTCTGCATGAAACAACGGCGAGTGCCTATCCTTAACTAATACCTGTGCCAGGCGCCGTGAATAAGGTGCCGCAGCCTGCTTCTTGACTGCCGCATCTCTGCCAAGGAATCCACCGGATTTCCTGAGGTCGACAGCGAACGCCAGTCCCGTCTCGAACGGGTCGTCGGTATTATCGATATCGTGACCGTAGTCCCGGTACCCCTTCTCCAGTCGCAAGCTCGACAGAGCTTTGAGACCAGCGTGTTTAAGATTGAATTGCGATCCTGTTCGAATTATCTGATCATACACATGCAGGCACTGCTCAGTTGGAATGTAGAGCTCATATCCCAATTCCCCCAAATAGGTGATGCGAATACAGAGTATCTTTGCATATCGGATATCGATTTCCCGGGCATGACGAAAGGGAAATGAATCATTGGACATATCGGCGTTTGTTAGCGACTGCATCAATTGCCTTGATTTTGGTCCCTGAATATTCAATTGCCCGTATGCGGAGGTCATATCTGAAACGAAAACATGTGCATCAGTCGGGATATGTTTTCTCATCCAGGCAAACGCATGATGATGCATCGTATCAGTAACGACTACCAGGTACTCTTCTTCATCAAGTTTGGTAACCGTCAAATCTGCCTCAAGCTTTCCATCCTCATTCAGCCATTGGGTATAGGTAATCTGGTTTAGATTTGCAGCCACTTCATTCGCAGAGAGGTAATTCAAAAAGTCACCGGCATCCCGTCCTCGTACAAGAAACTTCGACATGAAGGACATGTCCATTACGATGACATCCCGACGAGCAGCAAGGTGTTCTTCTTCCCACCAGGGAAACCAGTTTTCACTATCCCAGGACAATGTGTTTACTTTCGCTTCGTATCCAGTGGGCGCATACCAGTCTGCGGCTTCCCAGCCACTAACATCCCTGAAGTAAGCACCGGCTTCTGCCAAACGATCGTAAAAAGGGGATTTCTTTGCTCCTCTGGCTGTTTCCGTTGGCATATTCGGGTAGTGACATCTATATACCTTGCCCAGGGATTCGACGGTTCGATGTCTTCTGTAATCGGGATTACGCTGATAGGCATGCAATCGATCGATATTCATCCCGGTAACATCTACGTCCGGGCGGCCATTGACGATCCAGTGTGCCATCACGCGTCCCAGACCACCTCCGGTTAGAATACCAATTGAATTCAGACCGGCTGCGACAAAGTAATTTTTTAGTTCCGGTGCCTCGCCGATAATTGGCTGCAGATCTGGTGTAAAGCTCTCGGGTCCGCAGAAAAACTTCTTGATCCCCATTTCGCGGATGATGGGAACCCTGGACATGGCATGCTCCAGAAAGGGCATCATACGATCCCAATCTGGCTCAATCTCGCCAAAAGTAAAATCATCTGGAATCCTATCGACATGCCAGGGTGCACAAACCGGTTCGAACAGACCCATCATTAAACCACCGGCTTCCTCGCGGTAGTATCCATATCGGCCCGGATCTTCAAGAACAGGCATGTCTTGCGTAAGCCCTTTAATCGTCTCGGTAATGAGGTAATAGTGCTCAGCTGCCTGGTTAGGAACATTCACACCTGCCAGTTCACCAAACTGCCTGGCCCACATGCCCGCACAATTGACCACAAAATCAGCCTGAATATCTCCCTTTAATGTTGTTACACCCCGCACAGCGCCGCCTTTTTTCTTGATACCTGTTACCCTGGTATCCTCAATAATCTGAACACCTTTCATGCGGGCGCCTTTTGCCATGGACATGGTCACATCAACCGGATTTATCCGGCCATCGTTCTCAACGTAGAAACCGGCGCGGATGTCGTCAGTTCTTGCCACAGGAAACAGCTGTTCAATTTCCCTCGGTGAAATCTCTTTTACGTCGACACCACAGTATCTGTTGAAAGCCGCTACACGCCGGTACTCTTCGAGGCGATCTGCATCCGTGGCAACTTCGATGAAGCCGACAGGTTTGAAGCCTGTCGCGAGCCCGGTCTCCGTTTCGAGCCGATCATACAGGTCGCGTGTGTAGGTGCGCATCCTGGTTGAAGTTTCAGAAGTTGAGCCGAAGGTAACCATCAGCCCGGCTGCGTGCCAGGTGGTACCACAGGTAAGCTGGCCTTTTTCGAGCAACACAAGGTCCTGCCAACCCAGATGCGCAAGGTGGTAAGCAATGGAGGTCCCGATTATGCCACCACCGACGATAAAAACTCGACGCTGTTTGTGTAGAATTTTCTTGGACGAATTAGGTCCCTCTGACAGAGACTGAGCCTACCA
>CAZNFE010000314.1:0-4213 GCA_964571945.1 uncultured Pseudomonadales bacterium | reverse complement strand
CGAATTATAGTTAATGCGTGGAACCCGGCTGATGCTGATCCCAAAGATGTAGCACTGCCGCCGTGTCATTCCTTTTTCCAGTTTTATGTGGCTGATGGAAAATTATCATTGCAAATGTATCAAAGATCCGCCGACATGTTCCTGGGCGTTCCCTTCAATATTGCATCCTATGCCTTGCTATTGCACATGATCGCCAAAATCACGGATTTGCAGCCATATGAATTTATTCATTCCCTGGGAGACGCACACATCTATCTGGATTCCATAGAACAATGTCAGGAACAGATAACGCGACAGCCACTGCCACTACCGCAGTTAGCCATCAAAGATCGAGGTCAGATGAGCATCGATGACTTCAGGATGGATGATTTTGAGTTGCTCGACTATCAAAGCCACGAAGCAATCAAAGCCAGGATGGCAGTCTGATCCATATCCACTCTCTGATTTGAGTGTCTCGACAGTATCTGATTGCGTGGCAGTGGATCGATTGTTCTCCAGCCGACTGATGAGTGCTGCCAACCTTCTTTTCTCGCCAGGTTAGTTCGACTAGCCATACAGAGATCGTTGTCTCGCGGCACGTTCGGAATTTACATCTACCAGCGCCTCAATACGCTCGATGTATTCGATATACTGACTGGGTAGATCGTGCTCAATCGCTCCCCTGAGCACGTGCTCTTTGTACCAGTCCAGCGGTTTCAGCCCTGGATCAGTAATCGTCGCCAGATAGGTATGTGCAGTTACCAATTGGTCGGTAGCCGCTATGATCTGTACGGTTCTTGCTTCATAGCCCTGCCCTACACCCTCGATCGCATCCAATGTGTCGAGGTCAGTTGCTGAAAGGTCATAAAGAACACCGAACACAGAGTCTGAGGAATTTCCAGTGTAACTGGCATCACCCTTACCGGAGCCATCGTGAATGCTGACCTTGTGAAAAAGCAATTTATGACGGGATAAACAGCCACACCCAAGCGGCCTGGCCGATGGGATTCTGGCCTTCAATCGGTACGAAGACATGTTCGAACCATAGGCAAAATACAGCAAAATCAATCCCTCCGGGGAGTCCTTTTCAGATCACTCATCAGGACGCCAATGATACTCGACATCTGCTGCTGATTCCGGCGGCGGGCTGGTGCCGAATTTCACTGCTCGAAACTGGTGTTTCTGATAAAGGGCACGGGCGCCTTGATTCTCAACATGCGTGTGTAGTTCCAACCCTCCCGGTGAACGCTGTTTCGCAAAATGCACCAGGCGATCCCCCCAGCCCAGCCGCCAATAATCCGGATCGATACCAAACCTCGCTAGTCGCTCGTTCATCACTCGCCTGATAGGGTCTGATTGTGTCAGTTGCCGTCTGGCTGGTTAACGGTGTCATCGGCCATCTGATATTTACTCGTGCGAATGTTCCTTTAAAGCGACTTGTTGCTCTGCGGTCGCTTCTTTCTGATATTTTCCCTTCCATTCTGTATAGGGCATACCGTAAATCACTTCTCGCGCCTGGTCGTAATCCATCTCGACCCCGCGCTCTTCTGCAGCCGCGCGGTACCACTTGCTCAGGCAGTTTCTACAAAAACCGGCGAGATCCATCAAATCGATATTCTGGACGTCCCTGTTTTCGTCCAGATGAGTTACCAGGCGTCTGAAAACAGCGGCTTCAACGTGAATTCTATTTGTTTCATCCATGCGGGTGCTCCGAAATAATTAGGCAAAATACAAATTACATGAACAAGCTCATGCTCGTTGATGGCAGATTATCGTAATTTGAGTCAATGCCCAACTAAAAGATTAATCTCTCAGCAACCGCAGCACGGTTACAGTAAAATAGACAACCTATGAACGCATTTAGAACCGGACAGAAATGGATTAGTAATGCTGAGCCTGAACTCGGCATGGGCCAGGTTGAATCTGTTGAACAGCGCAGGGTTACCCTGCTCTTTCCAACCAGTGACTCGCGTCGAATCTACACAGCAGAACAAGCACCGCTTACCCGTGTTAAGTTCAATCGGGGTGATTCACTGCAGTTCAGTGATGGCTCTTCACTCATCGTTGACGATCTGTCCGAACAGGAAGGATTGTTTGACTATATTGACGCTGATGGATTGATGCGAAGCGAAACGGAACTAAGCCAGGACATTCAGTTCTCCAGCCCCCAGGATCGACTATTCACCAGCCAGGTGGACGATAACAGCTGGTTTCATCTTCGCCATGAAACACTGAATCATCAGACCAGAATTGCCACCAGCAAAGCAAGGGGACTCTATGGGCCACGAATTTCTTTAATTCCCCACCAATTGTATATCAGCCATGAAGTGGCTGGCAGATTTGCTCCCAGGGTTCTGCTGGCTGATGAAGTCGGTCTGGGAAAAACGATCGAAGCGGGATTGATATTACACCAGCAGTTACGGACAGGCCGGGCAGAGCGAGCACTGATCATCGTCCCCTCGGCACTGGTGTTTCAATGGTTTGTCGAAATGATCCGTCGTTTTAACCTGCAATTCACTATACTTGATGAAGACCGGTGTCAGCAGATCGAGCACGACAATATTGATGAGGAGCCCCAGGAAGAGGCGTTCAATCCATTCCATGCACAGCAATTGGTGCTCTGTTCCATGGAATTATTTCTGCAGAATCCAGATCGTATCGAACAGGCAAGGAACGGGAATTGGGATCTGCTCATTGTTGATGAAGCGCATCACCTGGGCTGGGATGAACAACTCGTTAGTCCGGAATACCAGGTTATTGACCTGCTCGCTCATGCCAGTCGCGGAGTTTTGCTGCTAACCGCGACACCCGAGCAATTGGGCAGAGCAGGTCATTTTGCCCGGCTGCGGCTCCTGGATCCTGATCGATTCTACAGTTATGCAGCTTTTGTTCGTGAGACCGAGGCATATGAACCGATCGCCGAACGAGTCAACCGTCTTGTGTCGGACAAAACCGAATCATATACCCAGGCACGGGAAGAGTTGACTGAACTCCTTGATATGCACTCGCTAAGGGATTTGCCCAGAGATCGATTCATTGCGGCGCTACTGGACCAGCATGGCACAGGACGCGTCCTGTTCCGGAACGTTCGCTCATCGGTAAGCGGCTTCCCCGGGAGAGTACTACACAGCTATCCGCTCGAATATAATCCCAGTTACGTGCAAGATGCAGGTGACATTCTCCTGTCACTGCACCCGGAACTCGCTTATCAGGAACACCTGCCGGATATGCAGGTGGACCAGCAAAACAAAGCGGCTAACACGGATTCCTGGTTGACTCTCGATCCCAGACCCAGATGGCTTGTCAGGCAACTACTCGAACTATCTGGTAAAAAATGTCTGGTGATCTGTTCATCTGCCCGTACCGCCATTGATCTGGAGCAGTTTCTGCGTCTTCAGCATGGATTCAGAAGCTCCGTTTTCCATGAAGGTCTCGACCTGATCAGCAGAGATCGCTCCGCGGCCTATTTTGCGGAACAGAGCAAGGGCGCCCAGGTGCTCATCTGCTCAGAAATTGGTAGTGAAGGGAGAAACTTTCAGTTTGCCCACCACCTGGTGCTGTTCGATCTCCCCGCCAATCCTGACCTGCTGGAACAGCGCATCGGTCGGCTCGATCGGATCGGCCAAACCGAGGATGTACAAATCCACGTACCCTATCTGGTTAATTCTTCACAAGAGATTCTGTATCGCTGGTATCACGATGGCATGAAGCTGTTCACCCACACGAATCCCGCAGCGCTGCACATCTATGAACAACAGTTCAGTGAATTGTGTGATCTATTGCTCGAATGCAGACGCCTGAAACATCTGCCAGAGTCGTTACCGGAATTTCTTGATCGTAGCAGTGCCTTGAATGATTCCATAAATAGCATCCTGGCGCACGGCAGAGACCGTCTTATGGAATTGAATTCTCACGATAAAATGGTATCTGCAGAACTGCGTCAGGAAATTGATCTCAACGAAGGTGGAACTGATCTGGCTGAATTCATGGAACTCGTTTATGAAAAATTCGGACTGGAACTCGAGGCGATCGACGATTTAATCTATCTGTTGAAACCCAACATGAGCATGATGAGACATCACGTGACCAGCATGGAAACCATGGGCCGGTACCGATTTCCAGAATTGCCCGAAGAGGGAATTAGAGTCACATATGACAGGACTACCGCTCTCGCACGCGAGGACATCACTTTTCTTACCTGGGAAAACCCAATGGTGACACAGGCAATTGATCT
>CAZNFE010000313.1:0-4218 GCA_964571945.1 uncultured Pseudomonadales bacterium | reverse complement strand
TATTTTACGCTTATAGATCATGCCATTGATCGAGCTTGATCCGCCCAGCTCTTTTCCCCTCGGCCAATAGAGCTCGCGATTGTGCAGATTCGGTTCGGGTGCCGTATTGAATCCCCAGTTATAGGCAGTACTGTTCAGCAATTGACCAATTCCTGGGGGCATGTGAATGAAGGGGCTGGTATCCTTCTTACCCGCTTCGAGCAACAATACCCGGTGATTCGAATCGGCAGACAAACGATTCGCCATCACACAGCCTGCGGAGCCCGCACCAATAATTATATAGTCGTACATTTGCTTTACCCGACTGGATACTATGTAATTCCATATTAGCTGTTAATAACATTTATTGAAATCACCAGCCAGCACAACAACCAGACAACTATCCGGCATGTATTCCCTTACTCAGACATTGAAGAATCAAATCTCGGGTAATCTACTTGAATTTGATCACCGCAGACAGCACCTTGAACAGGCAAGGAAAGCGGCGGTTGCACTCACCATTATCAGTCACGCCGGAAAAGCTGCACTGATTCTGACCAAACGCTCGCCAACCCTGAAAGAGCACTCAGGCCAGTGGGCCATCCCGGGAGGCAGAGTGGACCACAACGAGACCGCGGTTGATGCAGCACTCAGGGAACTAGAGGAAGAAGTCGGACTGGTAGTGCACGAGGACAGGGTGCTGGGTCTGCTGGATGATTATTCCACCCGATCCGGTTTCACCATAACGCCGGTGGTTATCTGGGCAGACGTAAAAGTGCAGCAATTAACGGCCAATCCTGATGAAGTCGCTTCCATCCATCCGATCTCCTTTAGCGAACTAGTCCGCACGGATGCCCCCAACCTGGAATCCATTCCGGAAAGTGATCGTCAGGTGCTGTCCATGCCTTTTGCCGATGATCGGGTTTACGCGCCTACTGCAGCGATGCTCTACCAGTTCAGGGAAGTCGCCTTACTCGGCAGGAATACCAGGGTTTCTCACTATGACCAACCCTTCTTCGCCTGGAAATAGAGACTTGTCATGATTCGATGTGCACAATTTCCGATATCATCCGGCGCACGAAGGAACGTGAAGTTCAGCCCCGCTACACTGTCGCTTGCACCAGTTTAACCAGGGTATTCCCGACTTCACGCGTATCGAAATACGCAAATGCGTCGCTGTCTTCCGGTTCCCCGCTGAGTACCACCGAGACACCTCTTTCAATGAGCTTATCGCTCTCTGTGGCAAGATCATCCACGCTGAAGGTCAGGCTATTAATACCCTCCCCTTTGGTGTTCAATGACTCATTGTATGCAGTCTCGCCTTCGATGGGCTGGACAAATTCATATTGCAGCGGTCCTATCTCGACGAGTCTCGACCTTACTCTGGTGGTACTCTCAGGGGGTTTATTATTAATCCTGAGATTGACTGTTGTGTTGCTATCCAGAACAACTTCCGGTTTTGCAGTAGTAAAACCGAGGGACTGGTAATATTCGATGGTCTTATCCAAATCATTGACAGCAACACCCACACCCCGGAACTTCCAGTCACTGACCAGCGGGTACGCCAGGTTATTGGCTTTCCAGGTTTTTTCCCATTCGCCTGCAGGTGGTCGAAACGAAATAATAACATCGCCAAATTTCCGTGTATCCAGGTAATTTTCGACGATCTGGCCGCCGGTGATGGCGCTAAAAATCAGTTTACATCCTTTCTCAAGCAGCTTGTCCGTTTCGGTTTGCACATCAGGCACGTTGAAGCAGAGGTGGTTAATGCCTTCTCCTTTGGCTTCGAGATATGCATAGATGAATGAACCTGGACCCGGTGCAATGCACTCCAGTTGACAGGAACCGATCTGGCTTTCACCATCATAGAATGTGTGTGCCCCTGGTATTGAGGCAGACGAAGTATGACTGACCGGGTCACCATCGAGCTTACGGTACATCAGCAGCGTCGTTTCCCCTGCGACATAAGGTAACAATGGCTGTGGGCCGACGCTGATTCCTATCCCGAGTGATTGCAGGTAGTGCAGGATTTTATTCTTGCTCTTCACCACCATGCCTACATGATTTATTTCCCAATGGTTACTCAATTCCTTATCCTCTTCTGCATAATCGATCGTACCGGTTCAGTCAGTTCGCTGATTCAGGCCATGTCTCCACCGTCCACGCAGAGCACCGCCCCGCTGACATAACTGGCTGCATCGGATGCCAAAAACACAGCAGCGTTCGCCATTTCCTCGGGCTCTGCCATTCGACCCAGCGGTATTCCTGCCGGGCCCTGTAACCAGGCGGATGCCACTTCAGGATCTTCCAGGTTATCCGGTGTCGTGAAGTCGAAAACTCGGGGGGGATCAGGTCGCACCAGCGAAGGGGCGATGGCATTGACACGCACGTTGTCAGGTCCCAGCAGGCGGGCTAACTGTCGGGTCATCATGGCGATACCTGCTTTGGTTACACTGTAGTTTCCCATATGTTTCTCACCATGGGCTTTGAGTCCACCACGAGAAGTCATATTAATGATGCTGCCTCTCTTATTCTTCTGCATAATCGGCGCCACGGCTTTACAGGTCAGCCAATACCCCTTGAGGTTAACATCGGTGAGCAGGTCCCAGCCCTCTTCATCCAGATTCAGCAGCGATGAACCGTGATACATGACAGCGACATTCGCCAGGATATCAATGGTACCGAATTCATCCATGGTTTTTTGCACGAGATTATCGACATCGGCTGAACTGGACATATCTGCCTGAACGACCAGTGAACGGCATCCCATTTCGCGGATCTGATCGGCTGTTTTAGCGAGATGCCCGTCACCCTCCTTGAGATCAGTAACAACGACATCGGCTCCCGCTTCAGCAAATCCGAGCGCGAACGCCCGACCCATGCCCCGTCTTGCTCCCACTACAATCGCCACCTTTCCTTGCAGAGAAAAATCAGAAAGACCCATAACTTCATATCCCTTACAAATATCTGTTCATAGTTGATCAGTATAGTGATGTTCCCGATTTAGAGTCAATGTGCCTGCCCGACATCGTTTCCCCGGTTACAGATAAGCCTTCAGGTCTCGATACCCGATCAGGGTTACCTCAGAATCGTCAATAAACTGCTTGAGGTTTGGATCGGTAAAGCAGAGATAGTCAGCATTTCGCCATGCGCAGGATTCTGGCGTGATCGCCGCCAACTCCTCTCCCATTTTTGCCGGATGAAACAACAGGTGAGTCAGCCCGGGTTTTACATGGCTGATCAGGTCTTTGTAATACTCGATCTTGCTGTCTTCATGATGCAGGGTGTCAATGAGAATTTCGTCCAGAGTGGGTACAGACGCTGTGTTCACCTGATCGATAATTTGTGCATAGGTATCTACGAACTCCGGATCCGAGATCTGCATCAAACGTTCCCGGGTAACGTTCGGTAGAAACGCAGGCAACTCAAACTCGCTGGCAAGTTTAAGATAACTCCCCAGGAATTTGGGATGTACAACGCTACCCATGTGAGTGTCGATATGAGTTACCTCAATCCCTGCTTCCAGGGCTGTCTCGATTTGTCGACGCATCTCAATTTCAGCAGCCTGCAGCGGTATGTTCTTCACAGCTTCCCTTGCTGTGCGCCACAAATAACCCTGCTCATCCATTAATCCTGTATCACTCTCCCTGCTGCTGATCGCCGGCCATCGGTACGATTCATATTCACTGGTCAGGGTCAGATGAACGCCCACATCATATCGGGGATGGTCGCGGCAGATCGCAGCCGCCTCCAGAAACCACGGGGCGTTGACCAGGATTGAGCCGCACACCGCTGCACCCAGATCAAGGCATTCAAACGATGCCGCATTGGCTGCATGACAAAAACCAATATCATCAATGTGAGTAATCAATACCTTGTCATGGTCAGCAAAGCCCATCTTTTTAAGAAACGGATTCATACAAATTCCTCAAGGAATGCGATGGCAACACCCAGGAACACGCAACGCCATTTGTTATGCAGGTTCTCCTGATATGAAGACATGAGCGAAGCCCCTGAACAGAAGTGTGATCCATTTCCCACCAGTTGGAAAGACCAAACTATGCAGTGATTGCTTCGAATGCACGGCAGTGAATTGCTCGATTTCAATTAATCGGATAAGTCACTCATTTGGCTAGTAGGCCCCCAGGATTTTTTTCCTGGCAATGCGAATCGCTTTCCAGCCAACTACAAACAGTGATGCAATGTTGTTCACGGGTGAGAACAGCCAGGCCAGCCAAC
>CAZNFE010000312.1:0-4226 GCA_964571945.1 uncultured Pseudomonadales bacterium | reverse complement strand
GTTGATGCCACTTTGTAAGACCCGATCCCGTGCTCTGGGTGGCTTGGGCAAAAGTACACCTTGTCGATGGCGCAGCATTCCCGCTTGAAGACCTCACACATCCAACGCGTCAACTCATGGAAATCCGCCTCGGTATAATGGCCGCGTCCGATACCAGCCTGGTTGGTCACGACAAAAATTAGGTATCCCTGTTCTTTGGCATACCGACACAAATCAAAGATACCCGGCTTAAAATGGAAGTCATCCTTACGGTACACATACCCGTGATCGACATTAATGACACCGTCACGGTCAAGAAAAAGTGCGGGTCTCATACGCTTGGTGCTTATCCGGCGATCTCGCGCAAGTCTTCCTGTGCGCATTGATAATCCCGGGGTATACCAATGTCAATGAACTTGCCGGTGGATACAAAGACCTCAAACCGTTGCTTCTGAACGGCTTGCGCAAGAAAATCCTGTTCAAAAGAAAACCTCTCCGGGAGTTGCTCGCTATGAAACAGGTCGACTGGCAGCACGTAACAACCAGCATTGATCAGGCCATCGCCGTTCACGCCGCTACCTATGTACTTCAGCACCCGCCCACCGTCAACCAGTATTCGGCCGTAACGGTGGGTGTCTTCGACCATTCTGGCAACGATGATCGGATCTCGCGCAGCGCCCCATTGAGCGGCCAAATCTTCGACATCGAGATCCAGATAGGTATCACCGTTAAAAACAAACACGTGATCAGACACACAATGTGAAATAGCCAGACGGAGTGCGCCGCCGGTCCCAAGTGGTTCTGACTCTATGACATAGTCAAGCTCCATGTCGCGAAATTGCGAGCCGAAGTGCTCCACGACCACCTCCGATAAATACCCCAATGACAATACCGCACGGTTAATGCCTTTTGAGCGTAGTGATTCGAGCAATAACTCGAGAAACGGCCGTCCTGCCACGGGCGCCATGGGTTTTGGCAAATCCGGTACCGCTGAACGCAGGCGGGTACCAAGACCCCCTGCCAGAATAACTGCCTCCCTCATGCGCCCGGTGTGAACATCGCGTTTTCTACCAAACCACAAAGAATATGCCCCAGGATCAAATGTCCCTCCTGTATCTTCGGGGTATCACCGGATGGCACCTCCAGCAAAACATCGCAAAGCTCAGACATGGGGCCACCTCGATTTCCGGTCAGGCCGATACAAAACAATCCCAGATGGCGTGCTTCCTCTAATGCCCTGAGTATATTGGCTGACTGTCCGGAGGTTGAATAAGCAATAAAAACATCCCCTGCACACCCGAGCGCCTGCACCTGGCGCTTGAACAACAACTCGTAACCATAATCGTTTCCAATTGCTGTGAGTATCGAAGTGTCGGTGGTTAGCGCAACCGCTGCCAGCCCTGGGCGGTCAAAGGCAAATCGACTGACAAATTCACCCGCAATATGTTGAGCATCAGCAGCGCTGCCACCATTGCCGGCCAGCAGCACCTTGCTGTCACTACGCATACACTGGATTATGGCCTGGGCGGCTAGCTGAATCCGCTGGTTCAGATCCTTGTCTGCCAACATCAGTCCGGCAATGCGCCCGGCCTCATTGATTTGACTGGCTATATACGATTCCATCACACCTTCCATGCTTGCATTCCGTACTTTGTAAAGTGGCAATTACTCACATGACCACCAAAAGACTCCAGGGCCCGGACGATATTCATCCTGCGATGCGGTGGTGCGAAAAACATGATGAATCCACCCCCACCCGCACCCGATATTTTACCGGCACTTGCGCCAGCATCTACAGCAGCCGAGTAAATCTCATCAATATATGGATTGGAAACCGTTGTAGCGGACTTTTTCTTATTGATCCAGCCAAGACGCATCGATTCCACGATTCCATCAAAATTTCCTTTGAGTAGATGTTCCCTCATCGTGAGGGCTTCCTGTTTGATACCGTGCATCGCCTCAACGGCATTGGAGATACCCGACTTCACGTTGGCACTCTGGTCCTCAATTATTTTCCCCGATTCACGGGAGATACCCGTGTAAAACAAAAACAGTGATGCCTCTAACTCACATATTATTTGGCTCTTTATTCTCAGCGGGTTTACGATAGCCTTATCTTCGTCATAAAACTCCATGAAGTTAAAACCACCAAAGGTTGCTGAATATTGATCCTGCCGCCCACCTTTGAGTCCACAGCGAACTCGCTCAATCTTAAAGGCCAATCGTGCAATCGTGTAATCGTCAAGTGTCAGATTGAGTAACTCGTCAAAAGCCCTGATCATGACTACAACCAGTGTGGAAGAGGAACCCAGCCCTGAACCTATGGGGGCATCACAATAGGTGCTCAGTTCCAACGACATCTGATTGCCACCATTGAACGTCTGCATCATCTCGGAATACACCGCACAGTGCAGGGCCAACTCACCGCAAGTCTCAAACGATCGGTTTATGGCGTGGCTGACCCTGATATCCAGATCAGTTGCAATGAAGTGCACCTTGCCATCATCACAAGGCTTGATGACCGCGTAAGCATAGCGGTCGATGGTCGCGTTGAGTACGAGACCACCATGAATGTCACAATAGGGTGCGACATCAGTGCCGCCGCCCGCCAATCCAAGCCGTAATGGTGCACGTGCCCTTATGATCATGATCGTTACTACCGTGTCAGAAAATGATGGCCAGTGCGAATCAGGTCGCGCCAGTAGTTCAGGAGATCCGTCATTGTCTGCTCGAATGATATCAACGGCTCCCAACCCGTGATTGCCTTGAATTTTGCCGTATCAGGTACCTGCAGATCCGCATCGATCGGGCGTAACCGCTCGGGATCAGTTTCTACCTGAATATCGGGCTTGGTCGACATGGATATCAGTGTTTTCAGCATTTCACCAACACTGCAGGTATAGGTACCGCCAATGTTGTAATAAGCACCGGGTATCGGATTAACTGTAAGCAGCATATGGTAGGCACGAACCGCGTCACGCACATCTGCAAAAGTGCGTAGCGAGTCCAGATTTCCAGTCTTTACTACCGGTGGAATCAATCCATGTTCAATCATTGCAATTTGCTTGGCAAATGTCGACTCGGCAAAAACATCACCACGTCGGGGACCGGTATGGGTGAACATCCGTGTCGTCATGACATTCATCCCATAGGCCTCTGCATAATACCTCCCGATCAGATCGGTGCCGACCTTGGATATGGCGTAAGGTGAGGCGGGGTGAAAGGTACATTCTTCGTCAATCGGCAGTTTTTCTTTCGATACCCGTCCGAATACCTCTGACGAGGCACAGACATGGATCATGGCATCCAGATCATGTTTGCGTAACGCCTCCAGCACAATTGCGGTCCCCTGCACGTTGGTTTCGAGTGTATCCAATGGGGAATCGAAACTGGTCTTTGGATAACTTTGCGCCGCCAAATGGAACACATAGTCTGGCCTGGATTTTGCGACAGCTTCATGGATGGAAAGATAGTCACGCACATCGCCATACACCAGGTGAACACGGTCAGTGACATTGATCCTGGGTAACAGGTGTGAAATATTGTCCAGAGGACTTCTCCAACGGGCAAGGCCATAAATATCCCAGTCGGTATTTTCCAGAAGATAGTCCGCAAGATGCGAGCCTACCATACCTGTGATTCCTGTGATTAATGCTACCGGTTTTTGTTTCATCTTGATGTCAAACCTTCTTCATGGTTACTCAACACCTATCCAGTCAGAGTAATTAATACGCTCTTTATCGAGTATTGAAGAATCATCCCGGGGAACATCTCTTCGTCGTCCGACAACCCTGGAGTGATAGTGCGGGATGACACCATACCGGGTTAATAACTCTTCCATTAACATGATCAATCTGGCCACAGATTGATCCTTTTCATCTTCAAAATCGAAGTTTGGCAAAATTCCGGAAAAGAAAGGACGCATGAATGTCCCACCATAGTCACCACGATACTCGACATCGAAATATTTATACGTCAGAGGAAGAATCATGGAAGCATGCACACCCTCGGAAGGATCCATTTCCATCATCCATTCCCGTGTCGTACGTGGTACTTCCAGCCTCTCAGCGTTTCTCAAAACGTCCATCCTGTAACCGGATGCCAGGCAGTCATTGACTTCGTCCATTAGCGCCATAACATGGTCATCATAAATGTGAAGATCTGGACCTATGTATTCATCATAAATAAGTAGCCCACCGGGTTTCAGAACCCTGTGCATGAGTGTGAACATCTCCTCAATATTAAAA
>CAZNFE010000311.1:0-4242 GCA_964571945.1 uncultured Pseudomonadales bacterium | reverse complement strand
AGGGATGATATTCAGGGCAATCGCATTAAACTACCCCTTCACCGATGAAACCTTTGAACCAGGGTGACTTGAACAGTGCAGAAAGCACAAACAGCGGGATACCCCACCAGAAGCTGGAAATCAGTCGCGAAAACAGTGTGCCGGAATCGATCATGCTCAATAAACCACTGCGGGACAAAGAGTGCTCCGATTACCGGACAGGCTCTCCGGCCAGAAAGCGTTTCAGATCTTTCACGCTCTTTGCCGGAATTTCCTCCATCGCCATATGGCCCGCATCGGAATACGTAACTGATTGTGCATGCGGAACAGCTTGCCGCCAGCGCGCAAAATGGGACATGGGAAACCAGCGATCCTGCTCACCCCACATAAGCAGTGTCGGCATGGTCAGCTTTTCCAGCCCAACAGGCTCTTTTTTCAAATAGGGCAAGGCAAAATCAAATAGCTTTTGAGCCGCTTTTCTGTTCCCCGGTCTGAGCTGCATCTCATAGTAATGATCAATCAGCGTATCAGTAATACGCTCCGGTTTTGCATACACCTGTTTGAGCAAAATTTTACTGGCAATGCGTGGTGTAAAGCGGGTCGCAATCCAGCTTGTCCATGGACTGGTAAATGCCCAAACCGGCGGCGGTGGCTTCGCCGGGAAGCCCGCTGAATCGATCAGCACCAGACTGGAAATCTGTGATGGGTGCTTAATCGCATAATTCCAGGCAAACCAGCCACCGAGAGAATTGCCAACCAGTACAAATCGGCTCAATCTCTTTTCTTCAAAGAAACGCTCAAGAAAGTGGAGGTATGTTTCCTCGTTATATGAGAAATTGGCATCGCCGGTCAGACCGAAGGCAGGCAAATCAAGCGTGATGACACGGTAGTTCTTTTTCAGCTCCCTGCTCCACTCATCCCAGGTATGAAGCGAAGTCAGGATGCCGTGCAGAAGTACAATTGGCTCACCAGCCCCTTCATCCCGATAATGCACCTGCAATCCATCAACATTGATATACTGTGAAGGCGACTGCGCATATTTTTTCTTCAGTTCATCCAAAGGAATTTCAGAAATGCCCAAAGCGCAGCCACTTAACAAGAACAGCGCCAGTAAACCAATGCTATAATTCCGCCAATGTTTCATAGCCACCTCCGATCCCGGATACAATATGCGACCAATCATGGCATATGAAAAGCGGTCAGGGGCCACCATTGAAAAACCGGGGAACAGTGCTCCTGTTTCATTATCAAAGCTGATTCGAATACGCAGAAGCCTGGCTGCGTCAGATCATTGCAGCCGGAATGGCAGACATCCTGTTGCTTCAATTAATCATCAAAAGAGCTGAGGCGGGGCTATTTATCCGCTGATTGCGAGGATTCTTTGCTGGCAGCGCCCTGTTGTTCCTGCGTCTTGGGAGTTTCCTGCGCGGGGTTACCTTTCATGCGTTTGAACAGCATGGCCAGGCTGATAAACAGAAATGGAATCCAGAGATACGGCAACACCTGTGCGAAAACCGGGCTGAAATCGATCATATATCCTCCCATCCATGAATCTGCGACAGACTATCTGCAACAGAAAAAAACGCATCTGATTCGAGGGAAATAACCGACACCGCAGGCAAAATACTGCTTACTGCTCCGGCATCGGCAGCATGGCATCACACTGCGGCCGGGTACTGCATACCCAGGCACGATCGCCCGGCTTGTCTGCCTTATCGGCGACCATCTTGCAGCCGCAACTCGGGCAGGCAGGGGTCGTATAATCTCCTGTTGTCGCCTTGCTGAGCAGGGCCAGCGCCTCCACTTCCGGCAATACACTGAGCAGCATCAGGAAGCGATCCTTGTCGATCAGCCCGATGCCACAACTGCTGGCGTAATCAGCTGCCTTTTCACTAAAGGTTGATGCTGAAAGGTAGTACCCCTTCTCCAGCTGTCTCGAGGCCATCAGCGCATGCATATAGCGCATCTCATCCACATCCACAGGCTCGCTCCATGCCTTGCAGCGGGCGATGGCGATCAGCTCATCCCTGTCCTCGGTTGAAAAGATTTCGATGAAACCATCGCCATCAGCAGCAGCACCCGCATTGAGCCCGATCGATTTGAGCAGGGTCACACACAGAGCTCCAAATCGCTTCCATTCAATCGCTTGTAGCAGTTCCTGATTCCAGCCCGTTAGCGAGATAACCGCGCGGCTGTGCGGCGCTGCCTTCACCGATACCGACTTTTCGACCACCGCCTCGCTTTTTCTGGCGGTGTCATCGCGATTCTGCTCATCACTGAAACGCTCGATCGCACTCCGGTAGAGCTTGTGAAGAGAGAAGCTCATCGGCAATACCACAATAGCGATGCAGCAGTCAGCATTTTGCCAGTGCCGTTAGCCATTCCCGCCTCCCGGGATAGATTCGCTCCTGCATTCCCGTGCCGTCCCATGGCCTCCAGCTTGGATTGAAAGCAGCCGTGATGCAATAGTGCCCGGTGAGCAATGCCAATTCCTGCCGCTTGCGACGTTGTTGTTTCAACAATACCTGATGCTTGCGAGATCCATCGCGGTTCATCGAATCACCTCCATTCCGGCCTGAGAAAGCTGATTGTAACCTGTCAGTATTGCAGTTGTCGGCCGGGCAATGTTGACAGGTTAACAGGCAAACCTAATATGGCGCCCCTTGCCGAAGTGGTGGAATTGGTAGACACGCCATCTTGAGGGGGTGGTGGGGAAACCCGTGCTGGTTCGAGTCCAGTCTTCGGTACCATAAGAGGGTTCAAAGAGAACCCATAAGAGCCTGTAAGCGTTATGCTTGCAGGCTTTTTTCTTTCCCTTTTATTCACCCATGTCCTATAGTGTTTCAAGATATACCAACAAATTGATGGTATATCCGTTGGTATAAGTTGTGTACTGAGTGATTTTCACTGAAAATATACCAACAAATTATAGAGGTATAGCCATGGCTCTTACTGATGCAAAGGTGAAATCTGCAACGATTCCTGATGAAAAAAAGCAGCTAAAACTGTCAGATGGTGGCGGTCTTTTCCTGCTAGTGATTAAATCCGGAAAGTATTGGCGTATGAATTATCGCTTTGGAGGGAAGCAAAAAACCCTCTCCCTAGGCGTCTACCCTTCTGTAACACTCAAAGAAGCACGCAACAGACGAGAAGCTGCCAAAAAACTATTGGATCAAAATATCGATCCCTCGCAGCATAAACAGAAAGAGAAACGAAAAGCTGTAGCCGATGCACAGGCAGCCACCTTTGAAGGTGTAGCAAGAGAGTTGATCAAGAAAAACAAAAACAAGTGGAGTGACACTTACGCCAAAAGCACTCAGAGCAGGCTTGAGCGCCATATCATTCCCTGGCTGGGTTCAATGCCTATTGCTGATATTGAAGCACCCGACGTACTTGCCGTGATCCAACGTGCAGAGAATCGTGGCACGATTGAAATGGCGCACAGACTCAAAATGCTATGTAGCCAAATATTCCGATATGCCGTTGCAACCGGTCGCGTGAAAAGCGACCCCACCAGAGATTTGCAGGGAGCATTATCTCCCATCGTAACGACGCACAGAGCAACTATTACAGATCCCAAAAAAGTTGGTGCATTACTGAGAGCCATCCAGGGGTTTGAGGGCACGTTAGTTGTAAAATGC
Source organism: uncultured Pseudomonadales bacterium (assembly GCA_964571945.1). Lineage (GTDB taxonomy): Bacteria > Pseudomonadota > Gammaproteobacteria > Pseudomonadales > Azotimanducaceae > JASJXV01. The sequence goes on along the minus strand of CAZNFE010000311.1, from coordinate 622 downwards.
GCTTTGCAGATCACCCCCTATCTGTTCGTGCGTCCTGGTGAACTGCGCCATGCAGAATGGGCCGAGATCGATTTCGACAAGGCCGAATGGCGCATACCAGCTGAGAAAATGAAGATGCGCGTTGCTCATATTGTGCCGCTGCCTAAACAGGTTATAGCTATACTGAAAGAGCTGCAGGTACTGACTGGCTCTGGACGCTACATATTCCCATCAATAAGAAATATACACGGGCCAATGTCTGAGAACACTGTGAATGCTTCCTTACGGCGTATTGGATACGACAAGTCAGAAATATGCGCCCACGGCTTCCGGGCAATGGCCTCCACCATGCTTCATGAACAAGGCTGGGATAGTGATGTTATCGAACGTCAATTGGCTCACAAGGAAGGCAATGCCATCAAAGGGGCATATAATCATGCCAGACACTTGCCAGAGCGGATTAAGCTGATGCAGCACTGGGCTGACTACCTCGATGCGCTGAGAGATGGTGCACAAGTGATCCCAATTAACCGGAAAGCATAATTTGGCTTGCATTGGTTCCCACTCTCACCCCGGATAGCTACAATAATCCCTTAAAGACAGCATCAAGCGTCTTAGTTGTAGTTCCCACTCTCACCACGGA
>CAZNFE010000310.1:0-4246 GCA_964571945.1 uncultured Pseudomonadales bacterium | reverse complement strand
GGACTCAATATGCCACCGTCCTCGCTACGGCCACAGTTCCCGGTCAGGCTCCTAGGGATTCATTCACGCAGCTTTTTCTTGAGAAACTGACCAGTAAAGGAGTGCTTACATTGGGTCAGTTGCTCGGGTGTTCCCGCAGCGATGATTTCACCGCCCCCGTCACCACCTTCCGGACCCAGGTCTACAATCCAGTCAGCCGTCTTGATCACATCCAGATTGTGTTCGATAACAACGATCGTATTGCCCTGATCACGCAGATGGAAGAGTACCTGCAGTAATTGTTTTATGTCGTGAAAGTGCAGCCCGGTAGTGGGCTCGTCCAGAATGTAGAGTGTTTTTCCGGTGTCTCTCCTGGATAGTTCCCTGGCCAGTTTCACTCGCTGTGCTTCACCACCGGAGAGCGTGGTAGCACTTTGACCAAGACTGACGTACGAGAGACCGACATCCATGAGTGTTTTCAATTTACGTTCAATTGCTGGAATCGCGGCGAAGAACGGATAAGCCTCTTCGACTGTCAAATCCAGAACTTCATGGATCGTCCTGTTCTTGTACTTTATTTCCAGTGTCTCGCGATTGTACCGTTTGCCACTGCACTCATCACAGATTACATATATATTCGGCAAAAAGTGCATCTCCACCTTGATAACGCCATCGCCCTGACAGGCTTCACAGCGACCGCCTTTAACATTGAAGCTGAACCTGCCTGGTTTGTATCCTCTTGATCGTGCTTCCCTGGTTGCAGCAAACAATTCTCTAACCGGAGTAAAAATATTCGTGTATGTGGCTGGATTAGATCTCGGAGTACGGCCAATCGGACTTTGATCGATATCGACCACTTTGTCCAGCAATGCCATTCTCTCGATACTCTGGTAACTCATCGGCTGTACATTAATCGCACCATTGAGTTCCCTGGCTGCTATGGGATATAGAGTGCCATTGATCAGAGTGCTTTTTCCAGATCCGGAAACCCCGGTTATGCAAGTAATCAAACCGAGCGGAATTGTCAGATTCACATGTCTCAAATTATTACCGGAAGCACCATGTAAAATAATAGCGCGATCAGGATTGAAAGGTATGCGCTCATTGGGAGTTTCGATAGTCAGCCGCTTTGACAGATACTGACCAGTCAGAGATTTTTCAGACTCCAGTATCTGCTTCAACTCTCCTGTGACAACAATTTCTCCGCCATGAATTCCTGCGCCTGGTCCAATATCGATCAGATAATCAGCACTCCTGATTGCCTCTTCGTCGTGTTCTACGACTATTACTGTGTTGCCGATATCCCTAAGATGATTCAGAGTACTAAGTAATCGATGGTTATCTCTCTGATGCAGGCCGATGGAGGGTTCATCGAGAATGTACATTACTCCCACCAGACCTGCACCAATCTGACTGGCCAGCCTTATTCTTTGTGATTCACCGCCTGACAAGGAATCTGCGCTGCGATCCAGGGTCAGGTAATTCAGCCCCACGTCAATCAGAAATCTGAGCCGGGCTCGAATCTCTTTCAGTATCTTATCTGCGATCTCCCCTCTTTTCCCCTGCAGGGTAAGCGATTCAAAATAGGTGGCGCATTCTGTAATCGATAACGCGGTTATTTCCGGTAACGATTTACCTTCAATCAGCACCGCCCTTGCATCGCGATTCAGTCTGGTACCGTGACACTCGGGACAATCCCGACTGCTCAGGAATTTCGACAGATTGTCTCTGACCATCTGTGAGTCTGTGTCCCGGTAGCGCCGTTCCATGTTCGGGACAATACCTTCAAAAACATGAGACCGCTTGAATTCGTCACCCTGGTCATTGATGTATTTAAACTCGATTTTTGTGTCACCACTGCCAAACAAGATGGCGTGCTGATATTTTTTGTGCAATTCCGAGAATGGTTTGTCGATATCAAATTGATAGTGGCTCGCCAGAGAAGTCAGCATCTGAAAATAGTAGATATTCCGCCTGTCCCATCCTTTTACAGCACCCTCTGCCAGGCTCAGACTTTTATCCTGGATGATACTTTCCGGATCAAAGAACTGGTTAATACCCAGGCCATCGCATTCGGTACAGGCGCCTATTGGATTATTGAAGGAGAATAGCCTGGGTTCCAGCTCAGTAATGCTGTGTCCACACACAGGACAGGCGAATCGGGATGAAAAAACCAGATCTGGCTCGTCCTTGTCCATGAAGGATATACCGGCTAACCCCTCGGATAAGTTGAGCGCAGTTTCCAATGAGTCGGCCAACCGGGTATCGATATCATCTCTGACCCGGAAGCGATCAATTACGACTTCTATCGTATGGGGTTTGTTCTTTTCCAGTTGCGGCGCTTGATCCAGGTCGACGACGATATTATCGATTCTGCAGCGCACGAAGCCCTGACTCTGCAAGTCTTTCAACACATGAGCGTGCTCACCTTTTCGATTCCGAATAATAGGAGCAGTCAGCAGAACCCCTTCACCCGCTTTCAGATGCATCACCTGGTCAACCATCTGGCTCACCGATTGTGCTTTCAGGGGAATGCCGTGATCCGGGCATCTGGGTTCACCGGTCCGTGCAAACAATAGACGCAGATAATCATAAACCTCCGTGACGGTTCCCACCGTGGAACGTGGATTATGGCTGGTGGATTTCTGTTCAATGGAGATCGCTGGCGATAACCCTTCGATGTAGTCCAAATCGGGTTTCTCCATCATAGACAGAAACTGTCTGGCATAAGTTGATAAGGATTCTACATAACGTCGCTGGCCCTCGGCGTAAAGAGTATCGAAAGCGAGTGATGATTTACCGGATCCGGACAGTCCCGTAATGACAATTAACTTGTCCCTGGGAATATCCAGATCCAGATTTTTCAGGTTATGGGTTCGAACCCCTCTGACAGATATCTTGTTCATGGCTTGAGCGTTGCACCGAAACAGAAAGAAAGGCATTCAGGGGCAGATCCGGCAACCAGGTGGCAAGCCATTTCTGAATTTAAAGTGAGCATTTCTGGTGATTGGCCAAGGGGATGTGAGATTCTTTTTGTCCTCCTTTTCAGCAGCGGCGTGCTTGCAATCTCTGTGCACTGCAAGCCAATCTCTGCATATTGTGAACCAATTTTAAGAGAATCCATGCACAGAATATCGTAAAAAATGCAGAACTGTTAATATTACGTTTTGGTCGAGTAACAGGCAAAGTCTATTGGGCTTATTTACGATATGACTCACTCCTCTTTCCTCTGAATCTATCCGGTCGCGAATAATCATGAACCAGGCTGATTAAATCTATGAATTCAAGTGAACGCAGATCCGCCCTGTCTATTGCCCTGATCTATGTATTCAGAATGCTGGGACTGTTTATGGTGCTGCCTGTGTTGCCCCTGTATGGCAGTGAACTCAGATATGCGACACCTAAGCTGATTGGTGTCGCACTAGGTGCCTATGGACTTTCCCAGGCGCTGCTGCAAATACCGTTCGGTTTCTTGTCTGACCGATGGGGACGAAAAGCTGTCATCGCTATGGGGTTGTTAATATTCATCTTCGGGAGTGTGGTTGCAGCCGAGTCTGAATCTATTTACGGTATTATTATGGGCAGATTTCTGCAAGGTGGTGGCGCCATTGCGAGCACTATGATGGCGCTTGTATCGGATCTTACCCGGATTGAACAACGGACCAAAGTCATGGCAATAGTAGGTATCAGTATTGGTATCTCATTCGCCATATCTCTGGTGGCCGGACCGTATCTTAATCGAGCCTTCGGTCTGAGCGGTATCTTCTGGGCAACGGCCATACTGGGTAGGATCGGACTGTTAGTGATCCTGACATTCACACCGACTCCGGTCCAGCAAACTAAAAATCGGGATTCAGGATTTATTACCTCTGAAATCGGTAAAGTGCTGCGGTACCCGGGATTACTGCGCATCGACACAGGCATCTTTCTGCTGCACTTTAATCTGATGGCAGGCTTTGTCGGATTTCCACTGGTGCTGCGGGGCACAGGAGCCATCACTGATGCTAATCACTATCTGGTCTATCTGGTATTGCTGATTGGTTCGTTTATCGTGATGGGGCCGGTCATGATGTTATCGGATAAAAGTAATTGGACAAAGAGGATCCTGATGGCCTGTGCTGCTCTTTTCGTTGCCGCCTACGTGGTAATCGGCGGCCAGTCGGACAGTTTGTGGTGGGTCTGTGGCGGGCTTTTCCTCTACTTTATGGCATTTAATCTGCTGGAAATTGTATTTCCTTCCCTGTTGAGCAAACTGGCCCCGGCAGGT
>CAZNFE010000309.1:0-4259 GCA_964571945.1 uncultured Pseudomonadales bacterium | reverse complement strand
AGCGCAGAGAGAGGGAAAAGAGACCAGGGGGGAGGCCGGCCTGGGTAATGCCTACGTCGAATTTGCGGGTGATGTAGAGGGCGAAATAGGGGAAGAGGATCGTCCCGCCCAGCCGGTCGATGAACATCGCCGCGATGAGGACGCGGAAGCTGGCAGGGAAGGCGAGATAGCTTTGTTTGAGGCGATTAAGCATAGAGCCTTAGGAATGACGACAAAACAAGTTACTGATTTGACACAAGGCTAGCATCCTGAGTAAGCCTCGGTGACTCTCCAGAAAGCCAGGCATGAGGTGCAGAGCCAAAACCGAGGCTGTATCGAAGGGGCGGGTCCGACACAGAGTCGCCGCTGTACCCGCCCCTTCGATACGCTGCTTTCTCACTTTATGCAAATCTGCTCACCACATGTGCAACGCAGCTACTCAGGATGCTGGACTTTCGTCAAGATCGAAATCCAGGAGTTAATAAACCGCCATTCCTAAGCATAGAGCCTTAGCTTAACTTGCGGGGGGCGGGAAGGTGACTTTGAAGACCGCGCCATCAGCGTGTTCGATGCTGCAACGGCCGCCAAGTTGTCTGGCCAGTATCCGGAGCGACGAGAGACTCGGTATGCAAAAGTGCAAACCGGAGACTATCGTAATCGACTACTCCTCCCCGAATCTGGCAAAGGAGATGCATATCGGGCATCTGCGAAGTACCACCATCGGTGATTCGATCGTGAGAATACTTGAGTTTCTCGGCCATAACGTTGTTCGAGCAAACCATATGGGCGATTGGGGAGCACAGTTCGGCAGCCTTTTAGCCTATATGCATCAACTTTCCAATGATCGTACGGGGCTATCTCGGGAACTGTCCGATCTGGAGCAGTTCTATCAGGAAGCTGCGAGGCAATTCAGGGCAGACCCGGATTTCGCCCGACGCGCCCGTGAATTCGTCGTGAAACTTCAGAGCGGTGATCCGGAATGCCTCAGTCTGTGGCGGCAATTCATCGCTGAATCTACACGCCACTGTCAAATGATCTACGACGAATTGAACATATCGCTCTCTGCAAACGACATTTATGGCGAGAGCTTCTACAACGGATTACTGGAAGAAGTGATAGAGGATTTATCCGGGGCGGGTCTACTCACGGAATCCGAGGGCGCACAATGCGTGTTTCTGGATGAATTCAAGGGCAAGGACGGCGCACCGTTACCTGCAATTGTACGAAAATCAGATGGCGGTTATCCCTACATTGCCACCGATTTGGCGGCGATAAAGTATCGTAGTCAAACCCTTAAGGCTGCGCGAGCATATTACTTTATCGATGCCCGACAGAGTCTGCATCTCCGGCAGCTGTTCGCAATTGCAAAAGCAGCAGGTTACATTTCCATCGATCAGGATTACCGACATCTTCCTAACGGAACCATAATGGGTGAAGATGGTAAACCTTTTAAGACCAGAACAGGTGGTGCCGTCAAACTCGCCGAAGTACTGAAGGAGGCTAAATCCAGGGCATTCGATCTTGTTAGTTCTAAGAACACAATTTCGGATGAGCAATCCAGGCGATCAATAGCAGATGTAGTAGCGATCGGCGCTGTAAAGTATGCAGAGTTATCCAAGAATCGTAATAGTGATTACATTTTTAGCTGGGATGCGATGCTGTCCTTCGAAGGCAATACGGCACCTTACCTGCTCTATGCATACACGCGAATATGCAGCATCTTCAAACGGGCTGGCCTGGAGCCATGCCAGCTAAGCGGGGCAATCGTTCTATCGGCACCAGAAGAAAAAACACTGGGGATCAAGCTGGTGCAGTTCGCTGAAGCAGTTGACGCCGTGGCAGCAGAGTGCCTTCCCAATCTGCTCTGCAACTATCTCTATGAGCTATCGGGTCTGTTCATGTCCTTTTACGAAGCCTGCCCGGTTCTGAAGGCGGACGACGAAACCATGTCAAGCAGATTGCAGCTATGTGATGTCACAGCGAGAACTCTGCACAAAGGTCTGCAATTGCTGGGTATCGAAACAGTACAACAAATGTAGGGAATTTCTGATAACGGCTGAATCGTCGCCTGCTGGTTTCACCATTACTGTGTTGGGATGACTCACAGATAATCGTTGGCCGGATTGGCGCAGCACCAACATCCCGAAACCTGAAGCGCCTCTTAAATGACGTATCATACGATATTCCGCTCATCGCTCAGTCGCCGTTTCGCGTCACATGTTATTATAAAAGCCAGCCACTTAATCAGAGCCAACTTCGATGTTATTGATTGCTGCAAGATCCGAAAATAACGTCATCGGGTCCGGACCCGATATCCCGTGGCACGTCAAGGGTGAGCAACGGATATTCAGAGAAATTACACTCGGCAATACCCTGGTCATGGGCCGGAAAACATTTGAATCAATCGGCAGAGCGTTACCGGACAGGGACACAGTAATAATAACCAGACAATCGAATTTCGCAGTCCCTGATTGTCATATCGCGGCAAACCTGCATCAGGCACTGGAAATTGCCGTCGACCTGAGAGGCGATGTTTACATTGCAGGTGGCGGAAATGTCTATCAGCAGACAATCGATCTGGCGGATGGTATTCACTTGACTACCATCCATACCCTTGCCGACGGTGACGTTCTTTTCCCCGAATTCGAACTCAATCAATTTGAGCTTGTGACCAGCCGTCGTTACGAATCCAATATTGATTACACCCATGAGTATTACCGGCGCAAGCCTGTGGAGGCATGAATATGAATTTTGATAATCGCGTCACGCAACTTCTTGGTGTTGAAATCCCTATTGTGCAAGCACCGATGGGCTGGATCGCACGCTCTCAGTTGGCTGCAGCTGTTTCCAATGCCGGTGGCATGGGGATCATTGAAACATCATCCGGTGAACTGGATGTAATCAAGGAAGAAATCCGGAAAATGAGAAATCTGACTGAGAGACCGTTTGGTGTGAATATCGCCCAGGCATTTGTACGAGATCCTCACATAGCGGACTTTGTTGTGGATCAGGGTATTCAATTCGTCACCACATCAGCCGGTAGCCCGACTCGATACACGGCACAGCTGAAACAGGCCGGGCTCACTGTGTTCCATGTTGTGCCAACCCTCAGAGCGGCATTAAAAGCCGTCGCTGCCGGAGTTGACGGGCTGATCGTGGAAGGTGGCGAGGGTGGTGGGTTCAAGAACCCGAATCCGGTCGCCAGTATGGTGTTATTACCCCTGGTGAGATCCAAAGTTGAAGTACCAATCATCGCAGCCGGAGGATTCGTAGACGGCCGCTCGATGGCCTCAGCATTTGCACTTGGTGCGGAAGGGATTCAAATGGGAACGCGGATGGTTTCCGCTGCTGAATCGCCAGTCCATAACAACTGGAAAGAGATGATAGTTAACGCCGGAGAGACAGACACGGTTTTTTTGAACAAATTCCATTCCCCTGCATTGCGTGCACTTCGAACTGAACGTACAACACGCCTGGAGAAACTGATCGATTCAAACATAATGCCGGAATTTGGTCAGGCCACAGATCTGTATTATGGCGGTGATATGGAAGCGGCGATTCCGCTGACCGGTGAAGTCTGTGGTCGAATCGAGGATGTGAAGCCAGTGGCTGAAATTCTATCCGAAACCAGCCGTGAATTTTTCGAAGTGATTCACCAGCTCAATGATAGCTATGGGAGATAAATTGTTATCTAACGATCCGTGTATGTGTTACTGAGCAAAGGTATTGTCCCTGACACCGCTAACTTGAACCACAGCACTTGATGTACATACCGGCTCACGGTTAAGTTGCGTGATGGCGGCACACATATCCACCACCGGCAATCGATCCCATACACCTGCTGTATGCGATAGCAGACTTCTCATGCGCTCGCCGGATAGCGCAGAATCTTCTTCTTTCATGAGTGCAGCAATTCCGGAAACATACGCCGTTGCCATAGAGCTTCCAGACTCAAAAGCGTAACCGCTGCCTGGTGTAGTAGTCAGAATATCGAGCCCTGGTGCAAGAAAACTCAATCCATAAGCAGCATCACCTTTCGCGATCGGCGGTGCGGTCACAGCAATTACTTCTTCCATATTGGCAGGGAAACTGTTGCTAATACCGGCAGATTGGTCCACCGCTCCCACGACAATCATTCCCTGTTTGCTGGCTTGTCTGATAAGACGGGCAATCAGCGGATCAGCGGGGCCCGTCAGGCTTAAGTTCAATATATCCGGATTAAGTTCCAGTACTTTTGCGAGTGCTTTTGTCAGTGAGAAACTATCACATCTGGATACATT
>CAZNFE010000308.1:0-4261 GCA_964571945.1 uncultured Pseudomonadales bacterium | reverse complement strand
ATCTCAAGAGTGTAATCACTTCCTCCTTGTCGCCGGAAGCTCGATAGCGATTGATCATCTTGTCTATCTCGGGGACAGCGATTTCCTCAAGATTATTGGTCTGCGTTTTCACTTTCCGGTCAGGATTGATGCTGCCGTCTTCGAGAAAAGCCTTGTCGTACGCGTTCACGGAATGGTAAGTCTCCCAGTAACGCGGATACATCTCCAGGGCGACACCGAAAGCAGAGAACTGAATATCGTGTTTTTTCTCCTGAACTTTTTTCCAGGCAGCGGTACCGTCCAGCACCTCAATACGGAACTCCAATCCTGCCTTTGCTGCTTCCTGTTTTAGAATGGTTAATACATCCTTAAGTGATTCATAGCCGGAAGTAATCGTGAAGGCAAGCTTCTGGCCCTGATCGTTGACCAGAATGCCGTTGGAATCTCTTTTTGTGAAACCGGCTTTTGCAAAGTGAGCCAGCGCCTGATCGATATCAAATGGTCGAGGTTTCAGTGTGGGATGGGAAAACTCCCCGTAGCCATCTGAAACAGTTTTCAGACGGTCATAGTCGCCGCGGAAGAATTTATCTATCACCAGATCCCAGTTAGTGGCGAAGTTTATGCCAAGCCTGATCTCGCGGTTGTCGAGTAATGGCTTCGAGGTGTTTATCCATAATCCATAAGTGGGTCTCGGGCGCTGATTATAGAAGACAGCTTTATGGATATATCCCTTTTGCACGTCCGGATCATCATCCGGGAGCTTCTCATACCAGTACTCACCAAGATTCAGGCCAAACTGATCCAAATCTCCCCGGCGGAATGCTTCAAACACCTTGGGGGTGTCGCGAATGATGGAGAGATGGATCTTGTCCGCATTATAGCGGTAGCGCCAATATTTCTTATCCTTCGCCCACCAGTCCCTGATTCTGGTCAGGGCGATCGACCTGCCCTTGTGGATATCTTCGTCACGTACTTCATAGGCACCAGTCGTAGGTACAAAACGCCATTGATATCGTTCTACATAATCATCCCCCAATTCCTTGTAAAAATGCTGCGGAGCAGGGCTTAAGCCCAGGGTACGATTATCCATATCGGGTTTTACTGCAGGGACGCTGATCGAAATTGTGTAGTTATCGTATTTGGTTATGTTGGTATACATGGTGCCATACCAGTTGTTGTACCAGGGTGCGACTATGTACTCTGACTGATACAAAAAGAATGCAAACAGATAATCGTCCGCAGTAACCGGCTCACCGTCGGACCATCGGGCATCAGGATCCAGCCGAATGTAAGTGGTTTTTCGCTCTGGAGACACAGCCCAGCTACTGGCCAGCCCCGGGAAAAATTTAGTCTGATCGTTGGGATACTGGTGGGCCATTGACATGACCACATTGTCCAGAATGAATGGTCGGAAAGAACCGTTGGAATCAGGACCAACTAATCTCAGCGTTCTTGGGAAGTCCTGCAGCGCGCCATATTGAGTGCCACCCTTTTTAGCCTCAGGTGATCCAATGTCCGGCAAGTCCATACCGTCTTCCCACACCAGGTCATCCGGGATGTCGGCAATGGTTTTGAAGGAGAAGAAATCGGGATGGGCAGCATAATAGTCCAGCACTTCCTGCGTATTATCGCGTGCTGGTTCGAGGTTCACATTTTCTTTCTCACCGTTCCCACAGGAACTAATGAGCATAACGCTCAGCAGAAGACCCAGTGATCTCAAAAAAAGGTTCGGCATGGATATCTCCCTTAACGATCTGGCAATTTCTAACAACTTTAAAACAGTACGCTATCGGTATACTGTAAATTTTTTCGGGTCGAACGACTCTCTGACAGCTTCCCCAATAAAAGTCACTATTGTCAGCAGTACCACCAGAGTGCCAAAAGCTGAAATGACGATCCATGGGGCAATTCTCAGATTGGCAGTGCCCTGCTTAAGTAACTCACCCAGGCTGGGGGTGGGTGGCGGTAACCCGAAACCCAGAAAATCCAGTGCAGTGATTGCTGTGATAGCCCCGACGATAGTAAATGGCATGAAAGTGACCAACGTGGCCAGCACGTTAGGCAGAATATGTCTAAATATAATCCGGGTGTGTCCGGCACCAATAATCCGTGCTGCAGCGACATAATCTCGTGTTTTCTGCTTGTATGTTTCTGTCCTCATGAAGTAGGTCATGGAAGTCCAGGAAAAAAGCACCATAACAGCCAGCAGAATCGCGATTCGTGCAGCGACAGAGAAAGTTCCCGGGACAATCGAAAAAACGATGATTACCATGTACAGAAAAGGGATGTTTGACCAGATTTCTATAAAGCGCTGGAAGATGAGATCAAAGCTGCCGCCAAAATAACCCATCATGCAACCGATGGTGATACCAATCAGATATACGGATGCAACAAACCCAAGGGAAAAAAGCAGAGCGATTCGTGTGCCATAAAACAGGCGTGCCAGAATGTCACGGCTGGTCGTGTCCGTGCCAAAATAATGCTGGAATTCAGCCGACGGCGCGGATGGCCTGAAAATGCCATCTACCGAGTGATTCTCAAAAGGACTATAGGGTACTGGCGGCATCAGCACCCAATTGCCATTGTTCTCTGCTCTGAATTTCTCCTGTAGTTCGCGGTAGTTGGTCTCGTATGAATATGAGAGACCAAAATCAGTACCCGGATGAAAAGCAGTGTAGGTGGGCAAATAGATGCTTCCTTCATAACTTACAATGAGCGCCCGATTGTTGATGATTAGCTCACCAAATGCAGACAGAATCAGCAGTAAACACAGCAACAGGAAAGAATAATATCCCAATTTAATGTCGCGAAATCGTTTCAGTTTCTTTAATGTTTGTGGATTCAAGATCAATTTCTCTGTTATTGCTCAAGCAAAGCGAATACGTGGATCGACCAGCGCCACCAAAAAATCGGAAATAATATTCCCCACGAGTAGCAACAAACTGCCGAGAAATACCACACCCATCACTACCGGATAGTCACGATCCAAAATAGCGGTCAGTCCCAGCAATCCGAAGCCATCAATGTCAAAAATGGTCTCGATCAGGAAAGATCCAGAAACCAGCAATGTGATGTTCTGCCCAAATGTAGTGGCAATCGGTATGAGAGAGTTCCGCATGGCATGTTTTGTCACCGATTTTCGAAAGGAAACACCCTTGGCTATTGCTGTGCGCATATAATCTGCCGCCAGGTTATCCATCAGGTGATTTTTTAGCAGCAGAGTAACCAGGGCAAAACTGCCTACCAGGTAGCAAATTAAAGGGAGTACAGAATGATTAACAAGGTCGGCTATTTTTTCGAGGGGTGACATCTCAGCGAATTGAATGCTGACGAAGCCACTCATTGGAAACCATTCGAGACGTACGGAGAAATAGAGCAACAGCAGCGAACCGAGGGCATAACCCGGTATGGCGTAACCGACAAAAATTAGAATGGAACTAAAACTGTCCACAATGGTGCGGTGTTGTATTGCCTTGAGAACCCCGAGTGGAATACACACCAGGTAGGTAATTACCAGGGTAACCAGTCCGTAGTAAAGTGAAACCGGAAATCGGTCTTCTATTACATCCCAGACCGGTTCGTTATAGCGGTAGGATGAGCCTAAATCACCCCGTACAACCTTCCCAATCCAGTCTGCATAGCTGATAAGAATAGGCTTGTCGAATCCATAGTACTCCTTGAGTTTTTGAAGTTGCGCATCTGAAAGCGCCATGTCCTGGCCGGAAACACCCGTTGCAACACCGGTGGTAGCACTAATTTGCTGGGTTTCCATAATGGCGCGTTCCAGTGGACCACCAGGAACCAGCCGGGTTATAAAGAAAACGATGATAGTAATACCCACGAGAGTGGGTGGAATCAATAACAGTCTTCGGAAAAAATAATCTCGCATTTGGATCTGCTTGTCTCTGGCTTGCTGCGCTTATTGTTCGATTTCCAGCACTTTTGCTGCCTGAATCAACCTGCTTAGTAGATGCTGCCAGGCGTATATTCGTTGCGTTCTATCCACGGCTTGTTCACGCAAAGGGATATTCGCTTAATGGATCGAAAAATCTGATTGATGGTGCCACAAAGCGGTTTGTGGGGAAAGGGCTGTGAAAATCAGTTGGCCCGTTGTTAGCTCGCTTGAGCGCATTGTAAGCGGTTGCGATACGACTTGATATGGCGATTGCGCAATATCTTTGATGACCAAACATACCGGACTGAATTCTGCCGTCGAATTTATGTCAGTTCATCCAGAAATCGACGCGTGGTAGCCAAAAATCTGTCCAGCTGATCGTGATGA
>CAZNFE010000307.1:0-4280 GCA_964571945.1 uncultured Pseudomonadales bacterium | reverse complement strand
ACAGTATTTGTCAACTACGGATCTTTCCACGCAGCAAGTTTCAGATTTGTTGGGATATACAGAAGTAACCAACTTCCGACGAGCCTTCGTAAAATGGGTGGGGAACTCACCTTTCATGTACAGAAAACACCAAAAAAGCCAATCGATCGCTTAATCAGAGTTCCCTAAACGGTTCGTGTCGCCACGGCAGGTGATACAGCCGCTGCTCGACGGGCAGGAAACCATGCGGCAAACTGGCTTACGAGCCAAAGAGCGGGGATGGACAGTAGCAGGTAACTCATGTCCAGCCTGGGCAGTGAAAAGCTGCTTTCCATCAGGTAGCTGACCGCGATGGTGAACATACTTCCCAGCACGGCACCGGCGGTAGTAATGATCCAGTTCTCGGTGAGAAAGTATCGCAGGATATCGAATTGAGTTGCACCGAGTGCGCGTCGGGTTCCTATTTGTCGGGTTCTCTGGGTCACAAAGTAGGAGACCAGGCCGACGATTACCAGCGATGTTAAGCCTATCAGTAGAATTATCACAATGATCAGGATATTTGCGATTAGTCGATCTACCTGATAAGTGCGGTCAACAATTTGCCGGTGAGTTCTCACATAGTTGATCACTCGCTGGGGATTTACCTCAGCCAGCTTCTCTTCGATCAGTGGTAACAATCGGTCACGATCACCGGGCAGAGTTCTGATCAGGTATCGATTCCTGTCGAAAGCGGGTATCCCCGGCTGAATAGTTACCTGCTCAAGTTCATCCCAATCAACCCAGGCACCCTGCATGTGTCCGATGATGCCGATAATTGTGGATGTATCGAGACTTCCCCAGTAGATCGGTTTACCCAGTGCGTTCCCATCGGGATACAGTTTGTCGGCCAGCGCCCTGGTTACCAGGATGCCGGCAGGAGTACTTGGTGCAGTCTTGCCCGGGACATAATAATCCACTTCCTCGGGATAAAAATTACGTCCTGCGATCAGCGAGGTACCCAGTGCATCCAGCCCGAATTCACTCATTCTGTATCTGGCAGTAGGAGTAGCCGTTACGTTCAGGTCCGGCACGGTTCGGAACCCGGTAGCTGAACCTGAGCCGCTGAGAGGAACCTGATTCGTTACACTGACTGCCGAGACACCCGGCATTGACCGGATGGCATTCAGATCTTGTTCGATACTGGCCACGGCATCATAGTTGTCACCAAAACCGCGTACTTCCGCAACGATAATATGGTCAATATCGATGCCGGTCGGACGATTAATTTTGTCGATGCGCTGTTTGATGATGAACATGGAATTGACAACAATTGCCAGCGTGATGCCAATCTGCAGTATCACCAGGAGCGTGCCGGTTTTGTGATGAGTCAGGGCACTTATAATGGGTCTGAATTCCAAGGATCTGTTCCCCTACTGTGTCTTTAAGTCTTGTGCAGGTTCGATAAGGCAGATGCGCCATGCCGGATACAACCCGGCGATCAGGCTGGCAAGTGCTGAAATAGAGATTGCAATACAGATGAGTGTCCAGTTCATCCGAAATAAAACATCTGGAGTCATATCAATATTTTCCTTCATACCGGTAAGGCTCAGTTTGGTGAGTCCGATACCAATCAGCCCACCGACGATCCCGATGAGCACGATTTCAACCAGTTGCTGAACCAGAATTGTGCCTCTGGTAGCGCCCAGCGCTCTTCTCAGGCTGACTTCTGCGGATCGACTGGTGAATTTGGTTAATAGCAGGGATACCGTACTTAACAGGCATACCAACAGAAACAGCAAACCTATGCCAACCAGTACCTTGACATCGGGCTGGACAACCTCGTTGTAGTCAAGCCATTCAGTTACGGTGTGGATTTGATTGTTCAGAGGCCGTTGAAAACGCCCGAGCTTCTTCTGTTCCATCACATAACTATCCAGATAGGCCAGGTACTCGGCAGCCGCTTCCGCATCTTCCAGTTCAGCCCAATACTGGATCCAGGCCGATTCCGAATTGAGCCAGTCATCGAATGTCTTGATGTCTTCTGATTTCCAGCCGAAATCACTGCCATATGAATTCAGTTCCATTGCAGCGGTCAGAGTGAATGGGATGAATAAATCGTTCACTTCATTCACAGGGCCATTCACAATGTCGTAAAATCGCGGCATGGGTTCCCAGGTGTCCATTACACCTGTAATCGTAAAGTCTCGGCTGTTCAGGCGAATTTTCCTGCCGACGCTGTCCGTACCACCAAAAAGTTTTTCATTGGACTTGCGGGTCAGAACGACCACCTGTGATGCCTTCTGGTCCGCTAGTTCATCCCAGGGACCACCGTACAGGAAAGGCACATCGAACATTGCGAAGAAATCGCTGTAGGTGGCCCGTGCACCTGCTTCGAATGGCCGCTGATTGGGTCCGGATGGTTCGACTACCAGCCTGGTTTCAAACATCGCTGTCTGTTTGTCGGCTGGTGCTGATCTTATGAAAGCGGTGGCATCCCGGTAGGTGAGCTGAATCGGTGCTCTCTCCGGTCGATCAGTGTCGAATGGTCGCAGTGGGTTCCAGCTGTCAACCTGAACGCGGTAAAGCAGTTCGCTTTTCTCCGGGATTGGGTTCTGCGCCATCAAATAGTAGACAGTGATCATCGTCATACTGACGCCAATACCAACAGCAGTCGCTGCTATCATGAGCATCGTCAGCATGGGGTTTTTTCGCATACTTCGAATAGCGTTACGAATATTGTAGACAATCATGTGGTTTTTTCTCAGGCTGTTTTTGCCAGTGCGATAGTCTCAGCTTCCACTTTACCATCAAGTAGCTTTATGTTGCGCCTGGCTCGCGACGCAAGCACCGGATCATGAGTAACCATGATAATCGTTGTACCGGCGGCATTGATTTCATGCAACAGGTCAAGAACCTGACTCGCCATCTGCGTGTCCAGATTGCCGGTTGGTTCATCGGCCAGTAGAAACAGCGGATCCCCTGCCAGTGCCCTGGCGATTGCAACACGCTGTTGTTGCCCGCCGGAAAGCTGGGCTGGAAAGTGTCTCATGCGGTTTGACAATCCAACCACGGCGAGCGCCTGTTCGATTCTGCGTTTTCTGTCAGCGTGCCTAAAACCCCGGTATCGCAGAGGCACATCTACATTATCGAACAGGTTCAGATCCGGGATCAGATTAAAACTCTGAAAAATGAAACCAATCTTTTCGTTTCTCACTTTCGAGCGTTGCTTGTCATTCAGTTGGCTGACATCCTGATCGTCGAGCAGATATTGGCCTTTTTCAAAAGTTTCTAACAAACCAGCAATGTTCAGGAAAGTTGTCTTGCCTGATCCGGATGGACCAGTCACAGCGACGAATTCACCTGTCTGCACACAGATCTCAAGGTTAATCAAAGCCTGGGTAGCTATGCTTTCGGTCGTAAACACTTTTGAAACGCCTTTCATTTCCAGCATGCGAATACTCATTTCATTGAAAGTTACTATATGGACGTAGTGAATTCGTGAAAGGTTTGTATCAAAAACGATTAATGTGAGCTGCCATCTGACGAGAATAATCCGCAAAGCCTGCCCGTCTACAGCACATGTGATAACATTCTGTCGGCAACGAGGGAAGCGAAAACCCCCGGCCTTGCCGGAGGATTGTTATCGAACATATCGGCAGGCAGCGAATGTAACAGGAGGTCAGCGTATGGAAAGCGAGGCGAATGACCAGGCCGAATTTCCATTTCGAACACTGAAGACAGGAAGAGTACTGAATATCGTTTTCCGTACACTTCACATAGGCGTGACCGGAGTCCTTTTTGGTGGTCACGTATTCGATATTGCAGCAACTAAATTGGCGGTCTGGTTATATCTGACAGTCTTCACAGGAATGGTGCTGATTGCTATCGAAGCGTTTCCTCGCTGGTGGTGGTTCACACAGGGTCGTGGTGTGGCTGCTGTCCTGAAAATATCACTGCTGTGCCTGATTCCCTGGTGCTGGGATTATCGTGTCACCATATTGGTGGCTGTTATCGTGATCGCGTCTGTAGGCTCGCATATGCCGGCTCGATTCCGTTACTACTCGTTTGTGCACGGGCGGGTGCTGAAAGAATAAGGCACTTCGCACAGACAGGAAGTCTGTGCGGAGCGCCCAGGGATGGGTTTACAGCGAGTCTCTGACAAGCCTGCCCTTCTGGTGCCGCGAAGAAAAACCAGGAACTCTAAATCTCACAAGAATGAATTTGTTATGTAGAAGCGAAAACCATTCTGAGCTAACAAATCCTGAAAAAGTCCCTGCCCCCTGGAAGCTCAGTAGTCTTTTTCTCAGATGGCTCACACCCCT
>CAZNFE010000306.1:0-4290 GCA_964571945.1 uncultured Pseudomonadales bacterium | reverse complement strand
CTGGTGGCGTAATAATAGCAGAGCGAGCAGCACGGCAGGGAACACGGAAACCATTCAGATAGGAAATCGCATCTATCATCCAGGTTGATACTGGGGTGAAATTCAAGCTGAATAGCAATGCCATAATCAGGCTGATTACCATTCCAGCCAGCAGCAGGCAGCCTCCCTTTCGCCAGTTCCAGAAAAGTAATGCTGGCACCAGAGGGCCGAAAGGGTAGTTTATCTCATGCCGTACAATGGCTGCCTGATCTTTATCCATCCAGCCAGTGCTCCATGGCAGAGACGCGATCCAGTCCTGGAGATTTGGAATCAGATAGCTATATACAACATTTTCATTATCGAGCGAACGAGCTGTATCCCCACTGGTGGCGTTGGCGAGCAGGCTGATAAATTTCGGCAGGCTGACCAGCAGAGCACTAAGAAAAACAAGAAATGGAATCACCAGCAGTGAGATGTTGTAACGGAATCCAGCTTTGTGATTGTACAGCAGCAATGACAATAATACTGGTCCACCAAATACTACACTGTAATGTATCAACTGGTAGCCGTTGAATTGAAAAGCCTGGGTAAGCGCCACGAAAACTAAAAGCAGTGAGATCGCAGATCTGCGGCTGCAGATCTCTGCGGTTATCAGATGGAAGGCGCACACAAAGACTAGTAATCCCGATACGATATTCTCATGCCCATAACTGTATCGCCAACCCAGGACCGGCAGGAATGCAAACATCAGGCTAACCGTTAGAATGACAGGTAACTCGATTATCCCATCCGATGCCGTCAAACGACCCGAAAGATCTATGCATATTCTGGTACAGAAAAATGTGAACAGGATCTGCAGAAGGAATACGGATAAGTTAATAGATGATACGAAGCTCATGCCTGTAAATGCGGATAGCTGAAATTGCGGGGTGCTGCCCAGCATATCGTGAACCTTTACGCCTCCCATGAGTTGTGGCCAGTACAATAATTGATGCCAGTGGCCGTGGGCTCTCATCAATTCTTTTAAATACGGAAATAGAATCAATACACCGTCTTTTTGAACAATGAGTTTCTCTGGCGACCAGTCCAGCAGTCCCCACCATATCAGGGGTACCAGTGCACAGATCCAGATCAGTAATCGCACATCCTCTGCTGTGGCAGGAGAGTACCCTGGGAAATGATCTCTGACGTGCGAAAGATGCCGCAACAGATTACGAGCGTTTGGCGAAGGCATAGCGGCTATGACCAAAGTAACTTGCCAGTACCGTCAGAACTACAACTATCGCCTGACCAGCGATTGGATGCATATGTGCCAGCTCAACCAGAAGACCCAACCCGGCAATACTCAAGACAAATGATGCTGAGTACACCACATAAGTTTTGAAATATTCTGAAAGGAGCTTCCCTTTTGACTTGAATACCCAATACTTATACACAATAAATGCATTGGTGATCGCGATGATTTGACTAATGATGGCGATTATCAGGTAGCTGAAATGTCCCCCTGCCAGGCTATACAACAGTGCAAAAACTCCAAATCCGAATACGGTATTGTAAATTCCTGCCACCAGGTAACGAATCAGCGCCAGGTATTTTACAAACCAATCTTTCATGTCTTACTCGCATCCTGATCAGGTTAAAGGCTGGGTGCGCTATAGCATAATCTAATGCCCATATGGCCACCAGTCGCAATCTTGTCGGCACGATTGGAATAAATCGATTAGTCACTGCTTCTGTGAATGGTAAGATCTACCCGTAATTCAGGATGAAGCAGCCGTTAGGCCCTTGGTCGACTACAGCTCGGGAATCTGGTAATGAAGAAAATAAGTATAGTTACTGCTTGTTACAATGAAGAAGAGAATGTAGAAGATGTAGCGAGTCGCGTGCACAAGGTTTTTGATGAAACCCTGCGGAATTATGATTATGAGCATATATTTATCGATAATTCTTCGGATGATCATACGGTTGAAATTCTGCGGGAAATGGCGGCAGCAGATCGACGCATTAAGGTCATTATCAACTCCCGGAATTTTGGCCACATACGTTCCCCGTACCATGGCCTGATACAGGCGGATGGCGACGCGGTGATTTCGATAGTTGCCGATCTGCAGGACCCACCTGAGATGATTGCTGATTTCGTAAAAAAATGGGAAGAGGGATTCTCGATTGTCATCGGAATCAAAAAAGACAGCCAGGAGAGTCGATTCCTGTTTAAAACTCGCGAAATTTATTATGAGCTGCTGTCGAGGTTGTCGGAAACTGAGATTTACCGGGGATATACAGGATTTGGCCTATACGATCAGAAAATCATTAGGATACTGCGGGAAATACCCGATCCGTATCCGTTTTTCAGAGGCTTGATTGCGGAAATTGGGTTTAGCGTCGCCAAAATATCCTATACACAACCTGCCAGAGCAGCCGGAGTAACGAAGAATAACTTTTTTACGCTCTATGATATGGGTATATTGGGAATCATAAACAATTCTAAACTACCGCTGCGTTTAGCAACTTTGATGGGATTTGTGTCAGCAGTCGGTGCATTTTTTGCAGGTTTTATTTATCTGTTAGCGAAATTATTCGCCTGGGACTTTATGCAGGCTGGTATAGCGCCGATTCTCATTGGCAATTTTTTTCTACTGGGGTTAATGCTCTTTTTCATTGGGCTGATGGGGGAGTATGTCGGTGCAATTTACACACAAGTGCTGGCACGCCCACGGGTATTTGAGATGGAAAGGATCAACTTCGATGATGCCGTAGATTCCGGGACGGCTCATGAACACCTAGCGGAGGAAGTGGCTTCTACGAGGCAGAACAGCACCTCGTAGAAGACCAGAGTGCCGTTACAGTAGCGGGACGATCAACAGGGCGACGATGTTGATAATTTTGATCAGCGGGTTGATCGCAGGTCCTGCGGTATCCTTGTAGGGGTCACCGACGGTATCACCAGTAACCGCTGCCTTGTGAGCTTCCGAGCCCTTGCCACCCAGGTTACCATCCTCGATAAATTTCTTTGCATTGTCCCAGGCCCCACCTCCGGCTGTCATGGATATTGCGATGAACAGTCCGGTAACAATTGTACCGAGCAGCAATCCACCCAAAGCCTTGGGTCCGAGAATCAAGCCAACCAGGATGGGTACCAGCACTGGCAGTAAGGATGGAATAATCATTTCCTTGATGGCGGACTTGGTCAACATATCAACGGCGCGCGAATAATCCGGCTTCGTTGTCCCTTCCATAATGCCTGTGATTTCTCTGAACTGTCTGCGTACTTCCATCACGACGGAACCGGCGGCGCGTCCAACGGCTTCCATGGCCATGGCACCGAACAGATAGGGAACTGCACCCCCGAGGAACAAACCAATGATCACATCCGGGTCGGACAGAAAAAAATGAATCTGTTGACCCAGTTGCTGATCCAGCGCATGGGTGTAATCGGCAAACAGGACTAGCGCTGCCAGAGCGGCTGAGCCGATAGCATAGCCCTTGGTCACGGCTTTGGTGGTATTACCTACTGCATCCAGAGGATCGGTAATGCCCCGGATTTCTGCAGGCAGGTTCGCCATTTCAGCAATACCCCCGGCGTTATCAGTGATGGGTCCGTAGGCATCCAGGGCCACGATGATACCGGTCATGGACAGCATAGAGGTCGCAGCAATCGCGATACCGTATAGACCGGCCAGTTCATAAGCACCCCAGATGCTGGCGCATACCACCAGTACCGGCAGGGTAGTTGCCTTCATGGAGACACCGAGTCCGGCGATTATGTTGGTGGCGTGCCCGGTCTCAGAAGCCTGTGCCACGTGCCGGACTGGTCCGTATTCAGTACCGGTATAGTACTCGGTGATCCAGACCAGTGCCGCGGTCAGCGCCAGGCCAATCAATGCAGCATAGTAGATCATGCGTGTGGCGATCATTTCGTCGCCGATCATGACTGTGTCACCGAGCATCATGGTCGTGACCGGATAAAATCCGATGACAGCCAGTATCCCAGCGACGATGAGACCGCGGTAGAGGGCCCCCATAATGCTGCCACCTTCGGAGTACTTAACAAAAAACGACCCGATTATCGAGGCAACGATAGAGACGCCACCAAGCGTCAATGGATAGATTACGGCGTTATCACCCACCGACTTGATCAGCAGGCTGCCCAGCAACATAGTGGCGATTACTGTCACCGCGTAGGTTTCAAACAGGTCAGCGGCCATACCGGCGCAGTCACCGACATTATCACCTACATTGTCAGCGATCACGGCAGGATTACGCGGGTCGTCTTCCGGGATTCCGGCTTCCACTTTACCGACCAGGTCGGCA
>CAZNFE010000305.1:0-4297 GCA_964571945.1 uncultured Pseudomonadales bacterium | reverse complement strand
TCCCCGGATCTGAGTCGCATGAGTGTAAGGCAATGCCGACAGGAATCCGCTGGACGGATACACAGATGAAAGGAACGGGTATTGCATGATCTGCATTCGGAGTTGCTGGGAAAACAGGCTCTGCTGCGGGAAATAGAAGATCCAGGTAATGAATATCACTTGCAGCAGAATGGCGCCACAACGCACAGCCCCATGAAAGGTGAAGATGCCTCTTTCCCGATAGGTGCTGATCCACGCAAGATTGAGGGGAATGATCCCGAGAACTGACAACTCGAGCAGTGAAGCCTGTTCCATCGTTAACGACTGGAGATGAGGTTGCTGGTTGAACAGAATAAAACCCAGGCACAGAATCACAGCAGTCAGTACCAACCTGCTCCGGTTATAAGTCAAGCCGAGTAGCAGCATGATGGTCAACAGCCAAAAAGGAGCAAAGTCCATGAGACCGGTCAAAGAATCAGGCAGCAACGTGTGGTAAGGCAGTATCAACCAGGCCGAGAGCAGAACTGCGAGCGGCGCTAGCAGCGGCAACACTGCACGATTAACAACTGCTTTTATCATTTATTTGTGACAGGCCCAGTGCCAGGGCTCGTAGATAATGCCAAACGGATTGTCTCGCGGAAAAGAAAGATAGAATTTGAAATTGGATGCCTGATCGTCGAGCCATGAAAAAGCCTCGCTATGCTCAAACTTCTCGTTGAGAGGTTCAACATTGGGTGTTGTTAAATCCAGTGCACAACCGGTGTGGTGTTCACTGAACCCCGGTGCTGCATTCACTTTGAGGATTTCATCAAGCTGCTGTCCTTCGATAAGTTTGCTCCTGATCAGATCCGCCTGATAGTCCAGGCTTCGAAAGGCTGACACGAGCAGCAATTCGATACCATCGCTTTGAGCAGCAGATTTCATATCATGCCAGTGTTTCAGTGCATGTGGCGTCATGAGTTGACTACGGCCGAAAATGTCATCTTCACAATTACAGAGATTCACTTCCTCGTATTGTAAAGGCATGGCACAGGAATTGAGGTAGTCGGCAGGTATGCACAGTGATTCGTGCAGGGCTGCCACTCGTTTTCGGAATGTATCGGTCAAGCCACGCTCCTCGTAATATGCAGGGAACACAACAGATGCGCACTCCTGGCGAACCAGCAGACTCACCATGGGTTGATTGAAAGCGAATACCCCCGGCTTTGCCGGCGGATTGTTATTGAAAGCTAAAATCCCCGACTCTGCCGGAGAGATTCTCAATGTTTGAACTAGACCGGGTCCCCGGTCAGCCACTTTGCGATCTTTTTCGCTTTCATCGATCATTGACCCCATTGAGGGGTCACTTATCGAAATACCTCCGGCTTTGCCGGAGGATTGTTATTGTGCCTTACCTGACAGATTTTAGCATTGATCGAGTCGAGCTACTTATACGCCGGGTTGATCTGATTCCTGCAGCGCATTGTTGAACTTGTCACGTTGCCGGAATCTCGGTCACTTCTACCACTTTGAATCGAATTTACAGGGTAAAAAATCCCCAGACTATTGCCACCCACAACATAAAGAATAGAAGAATGGCGTATGAAACGGACAGGAACAGGGACTTGATCAAAGTTGCGCCCAGACTCTGTGTATAGAAAATTTTGATAGAGACAAATAGGTAGATTGGGATCCAGATACCGAGTAGTAAGCTGATCCATCCGACGATATAACTTAGTAATTCGGGTGCAGTTATCAGCTCGAAAAGCTGTAACAGAATGATTGCGATATAGACGAAACAGTGATTATGCAGAGCCAGTACAAGATTCTCTGTGTAGTATCTTCCTGAAGAGAGGAAAATCAGTTTTAGCAGGAGCGCGAAAACCGGCAACAGAACAAACATCAGAGGTGGTAGCGTATCCAGGATGACATCGAAAAAGCGGGATGGATTTTCCCTGGCGATTTGCATAGCTTTCCGGGCTTGTTGACGAGCGATATCACGAAACTTGCTGTTCAGCTCAGGAGATAACCAGGGTATCGTTAGCCCGGTCACTTCGGATTCGATACTGGCAGAGATCTCCTCGTTAGTCTTGTCCGGACCGGGTTTGCCAAGGTCAACCGCGGGATTATCAGAACCCCCGACATAGATAGAAGGTTCAATAGCTTGCTGGGATCCGAGCATATTCAGCAGGGACAAGATCAGAGCAAATATGACACTGCTGATTATGTAAAGGCGTAAAGGGGGCACGTAGCGTGCTCGTCTTCCTTTTGTGTATTGGTCCGATATATATCCAGGCTTCGTAAGCAGATGCCAGAGAGTGAGGGAAATGCGGGAATCGAGGGAGAAGATATCCTCAAAAGTTTCGCTTACAATTGACCAGAAAAACCGGTTCAGCTCCTTCTGGTTCTGTCCGCAATGAAAGCAAAAAGAGCCATAGAGGATATTGCTGCAGTTGGGGCACAATTCATTGACCGGTACTGCCACGTCCTGGTCTTTCATGATGAATTTACCTGATTCACACTGCTTCCCAAAGATTGATGGTTGATGTTGCAAAGGATGACAGAAATCTTTCGCGGGTGCCAATCAGAAAGTGATTGACGCAGTCTGAAAAGCGACGCCAACTTTGATCCGGAGCTGCAGTGTGTCATCATCGCTGGTATCGGGATTTGGACCAGGGGAAAGAAGGGAATCATGCCGATGGCAGAATTAGCTGACTTGTCAGAGAAAAGGCAATTCAAGCGACCGGAAATGCACCATGCAACGAATTGACGAGGCAGAAATCATGAATCTAACGCTTCATAAAATGGATTTGCCGAAAGAAGTAGTGATTGGTGAATGTTGGGCTCGGGACGGCTTGCAGAACGAGCACAAAGTCGTCTCCACCGAGGATAAAATTGAGATAATCCGTCGCATGGTGGAGGCGGGCTGCACCACATTGGAGGCGACCAGTTTTGCTCACCCGAAATATCTGCCGCAGTTCGCCGATGCGGAAGAAGTTCTGCGTCGCATTCCCCGCAAGGAAGGAGTCCATTACCGTGCTATTTGCACAACCATGCGGGCTGTAGAGCGAGCGATAGCTTCCAGGGAAGAAGGCTATGGAGTTGATGAAATCGCTATGGTGATTTCTACCAGCGAGGCGCACAATCTTGCCAATGTCCGCATGACCCATGCTGAGAACAAGCGGCTGCTAGAGAAGATGGTGCGTGCATCGCTTGATTCCGGTCACAAGGTTTTCGGCTGGGCACTTACCGCTTTCGGTTGTCCTATCCGGGGTGATATCGATCCCGCGGAATCTGTTGCCCTGGGAAAATGGTGGAAGGACATCGGTGCTGAAATCATTGGTTTTGGTGACACCACTGGCAGCTCTAATCCTGCACAGGTTAGTCGTTTTTACGAACACGTATTGGCAGAAGGTTTTACCACTGACGAGGTTGTTGTACATTTTCACGATACTCGCGGCTGGGGAGTCGCGAATTCGCTGACTGCACTCACATTCGGCTTTACGCACTTCGATACTTCTCTCGGTGCAATCGGTGGTCAACCCAGAACCGGTGCCGCAGATTATCATCATGGTTTTTCAGGGAACACCTGCACGGAAGATCTGGTGGGTATGTTCGAAGAGATGGGGGTCGCTACCGGAATTGACCTTGAGCAACTCATACAGACGGGTAGACGATGTGAGGAAATTCTCGGCCGCAGGCTGCGCTCCAATTTTATCGATGCAGGACCGGTGCCTCACCAGGGTATCGAGTATGACAAGGAAGCAGGAATCATTTCAACAGCAAAATAGTAGGACATCCTTTCGATCTGTCCGCAAATTGCCACTACCAGGAGGATACAATGGCTCCAATTCCCAAAGGAAGTATCATTGCGGTTACCGGTGCTGCGGGTTTTATCGGTGGCTGGGTTACCCGGCTCTTGCTGGATGAGGGCTACCGGGTGCGAGCATGCGTTCGTGACACAAGCGACCCGGCACGCACTGACTTTCTTAAAGCGATGCCGGGGCATGCCAGTGGAAGACTGACCCTGCATGCAGCGGATCTGGATAATGACGGCTGCTTCGATGAAATTTTCAAGGGTTGCCAGGGCGTGGCCCACGTATCGCATATCAGCGGTTATGATGACCATGAATACGTCAAGCGAGTCTGTGGTCACATTATCGATAGCATCAACAAGTCGGATTCTGTGAACCGGGTCGTGGTCACTTCCAGCATTGCAGCGATTATTTCGGAAGGGGATATCTACGAGCTGGTGAGACGCCCGGTGCTGTATGAAGATAGGACACCGGACGAAAATAGTCCGAAGCGAACGCTGGAACGAGGACACGGTTATTCAATG
>CAZNFE010000304.1:0-4311 GCA_964571945.1 uncultured Pseudomonadales bacterium | reverse complement strand
GTTAATCCGACCGGCGCCTTTTCGACTGGCGATACCATCCAGGTGATTATCAATAGCCAGATCGGTTATACCATCAGCCGCAAGGAAGACGCTCGATCCACAGAATACTGTACAGAAGTGGCGAAAATGGTCCAGGCGCCAATATTTCACGTCAACGGAGATGATCCCGAAGCCGTACTGTTCGTTGCACAAATTGCGCTTGATTACCGCATGGAATTTAACAAGGACGTGGTGATCGATCTGGTTTGCTATCGCAGGCGAGGGCACAACGAGGGAGATGAACCATCGATCACGCAGCCGATCATGTACCAGAAGATCAACAATCATCCGACCGTATGTGCGCTGTACTCAGAACAGAAAATTGCCGATGAAACGCTGACCCAAAGTGAATATGAGAAACGAGTTCTGGATTACCGGGATGCACTGGATCGGGGTGAAGCAGTGGCATGGGACTATGTGAAGGAACCGGATACTTCCTTATTCGTCGATTGGACACCCTACCTGAATCAATCGTGGGATGCGCCGTGCGATACCGGTGTTGAATTAAAGACGCTGCAGTCACTGGCACACAAAATGGATGAAATGCCGGCTCATTTCGTGCTGCAAAAACAGGTCCAGAAAATCATGCAGGACCGTCACAAAATGAGTGCCGGTGCCATGCCTATAAATTGGGGCTATGCAGAAAATCTGGCGTACGCAACGATTGTTAACCAGAATTACGGGGTCAGGTTGACCGGACAGGATGTGAGTCGAGGTACTTTTTCGCACCGCCATGCCGAATTACACGATCAAAAAGAGTCAGCTTGCTGGATTCCGCTACAACATCTATCCGAAAATCAGGCACCATTTTATCTGTATGATTCTCTTCTGTCGGAAGAGGCTGTGTTGGCTTTTGAGTACGGCTACGCACAAACCAGCCCTAATGTCATGGTGATCTGGGAAGCCCAATTTGGTGATTTTGCCAATGGGGCGCAAGTTGTTATTGACCAGTTTATTACATCCGGCGAGCACAAGTGGGGCAAGATGTGTGGTATGACGCTCCTGTTGCCACATGGCTATGAAGGTGCAGGTCCTGAACACTCTTCTGCACGACTGGAGCGATATTTACAGCTTAGCGCGGAACAAAACATACAGGTCTGTATTCCAACGACACCAGCGCAGATGTTTCATCTGTTGCGACGCCAGATTATCAGACCTGTGAGGACCCCCCTGATTGTAATGACCCCGAAAAGTCTGTTGCGGCACAAACTGGCAATTTCAACATTGGAAGAACTGTGTGAAGGTGAATTTAAAAATATCATTGAAGAAACCGATGAACATGATCCTGACGATATTACCCGCCTGGTTATGTGTAGTGGCCGTGTATATTACGATCTGATTTCGCGGAAACACGCGGAACAACTCAATCATGTGGCGATTATTCGAATTGAGCAGTTGTATCCTTTTCCTGATGAACATCTGAAAAAGGTGTTGCAAAAATACGAGAACCTGAAGAATGTGATCTGGTGCCAGGAAGAACCCATGAATCAGGGTGCCTGGTACAGTAGCCAACACCATATGAGAAGAGATTTGTCCAACAGAAATTCTCAGCTCTATCTCCACTACGCAGGGCGTCCTGCTTCTGCGGCGGCAGCTGCGGGTTACATGTCCCTGCACATGAAGCAGCAGGAGCAGTTGATTGAGGAAGCGCTCCTTGCAGAGTCAGACGATTAGAATGATGGGCTATGCCGGTTTCAGCCGGAAAGCCAGGGAGGCGGGCTTATGCTTCGGGCAGCATATCGGGAAGAACACAGGAAGGAACGAGCATCATGATTGATATCAAGGCACCTGTATTTCCAGAGTCTATAGCAGATGGTGAAATAGCCTTCTGGCATGTGCAACCCGGTCAAACGGTGCAAAGGGATGAGGTGCTGGTTGATATTGAGACAGAAAAAGTCGTAATCGAAGTGGTCGCTCCGGCGAATGGAAAAGTAGTGGAGTTTCTGAAACAGGAAGGTGATACCGTTCTGGCAGAGGAAGTACTGGCTCGATTTGATGAAGGCACCATGGCAGAAATGGAAAGCGCTTTATCTGAGGAAGCTGCAGTGCAGCCTGAGCCCACTGATGAGGTTAACGCCAGTCCCGCCGCACGCAAGATAGCGGATGAGCATCACCTGCACATAGATCAGATCACGGGCACTGGGAAGTCGGGCCGAATCACCAAGGAAGACGTATTAAAATCTGTTGCGGAGCTGGAAAAGGACATCGCTGAAGTTATTGCGCCGACCCGGGATCAGGCTGAAGACGAGAGTTTAGAGCCAACCACCGGGAATCGAATCGAACGACGAGTCCCAATGACTCGTTTGCGCGCGAGTATCGCCAGAAGGTTGATCGAAGCACAGCAGACAGCAGCGATGCTGACCACTTTTAATGAAATCGACATGCAGGCAATCAACGATCTTCGAGCACGTTACAAGGATGAATTTGAAAAGGCACACGATGGGACCCGATTGGGCATGATGTCATTTTTCGTCCGTGCCAGCGTTGAGGCGCTGAAGCGATTTCCTGCGGTGAACGCTTCCATTGATGGAAGCGATATTGTCTATCATGGTTATCAGGATATTGGTGTGGCGGTGAGTTCTCCAAGAGGATTGGTGGTACCTGTATTACGCGAATCGGATAGCCTGACACTGGCGGAAATAGAAGCTCAGATCAGAGAGTACTCTATTAAAGCCAGAGAGAACAAACTTTCGATTGATGATATGTCCGGGGGCACCTTCACCATTTCTAACGGTGGTGTGTTCGGATCCTTGTTGTCTACGCCCATTTTGAATCCACCACAGACAGCTATTCTGGGTATGCATAAGATTCAGGAGCGGCCCATGGCTATCGATGGAAGAGTGGAGATTCGCCCCATGATGTACCTGGCTCTGTCCTATGATCACAGATTAATTGATGGCCAGGAAGCGGTCAGATTTTTAGTTACGATTAAGGACTTTCTCGAGGAACCGGCACGTATTCTGCTGGATATCTAACAGATTGCATAAAGCGCATTTCTGATATTAGACTGACGGGTAAAAAAGATGTCAAAAAAATATGATGTGATAGTTATTGGCGGTGGACCTGCCGGGTACCATGCAGCGATCCGGTGTGCGCAACTTGGGCTAAAAACAGCCTGTATCGACAAATGGCTCAACAACGAAGGTGTTCCGGTTCTTGGAGGAACTTGCCTGAATGTCGGCTGCATCCCCTCTAAAACTTTGCTGGACACATCGCAGAAATATGTCGAAGCAACCAGCGATTTTGAATCCATGGGCATTCTGAGCAAAGGGATCTCGGTTGATGTTCCTGCAATGATATCCCGCAAGAACAAAATTGTTGGAAATTTGACCAAAGGTGTGGCCACTCTATTTCAGGCAAATGGCGTCGAGTATCTTCAGGGTACCGCCAAACTTCACATGGGGCCAGTGGTCGAGTTTGCTCCTCATGAAGGTGAGGTTGAGAAGATTGAAGCTGATAATGTCATCATCGCGACTGGATCAGTGCCAGTGGAGATTCCCCCCTGTCCGCTGGTTGATGATCTCGTAGTGACATCGACCGGAGCGCTTGAGTTTCAACAAGTGCCTAAAAAGCTGGGTGTTATTGGGGCGGGAATTATCGGTCTTGAATTGGGTAGCGTGTGGAACCGATTGGGATCGAGTGTCACGATTCTTGAAGCACTGGATGAATTCCTGCCAATGGTCGATCAGCAAATAGCCAAAGAAGCATTAAAACAATACACACGACAGGGCCTGGATATAAAACTGGGTACACGGGTTACGCACAGTGAAGTCGTGAAGGGTAAAGTCGATGTAAAATACAGCGACGCAGAAGGTGATAAGAAGCTTAATTTTGACAAGGTGATCGTAGCGGTAGGCCGGCGACCATACACAGGAGATTTATTAGCTACGGATAGCGGTGTAAATCTGGACGAACGCGGTTTTATCTATGTCAACGATCTATGTATTACGGATGCCCCCGGCGTATATGCGGTGGGTGATGTTGTCAGAGGTCCGATGTTGGCACACAAAGGCATGGAAGAAGGCATTATGGTGGCCGAGAGAATCGCCGGGCAGAAACCAATGGTAAATTACGACTGTGTTCCAGGCGTTATCTATACACACCCTGAAGTTGCCTATGTAGGCAAAACAGAACAGGAGCTGAAGGCTGAGGGTGAAGAGTATAATGTCGGTATATTCCCGTTTTCCGCCAGCGGTCGAGCCATGGCAGCAAATGATGCCATTGGCAGTATCAAGGTGATCGCTGATGCTAACACCGACCGGATACTCGGTG
>CAZNFE010000303.1:0-4314 GCA_964571945.1 uncultured Pseudomonadales bacterium | reverse complement strand
CTGGCATGCAAAGGCGCGGTGTAGGGGAAAGCACCGATAAGGAAAGAGACAACTCCCGCCAGAAACATGATTTTTCCGGCTCGTATCAGGAATACATCACCAAGGAAGCAACATATAAATCCTGCCAGCATAAATGCATTAAAGTTTGACCAACCCTCCATTTGCAACACCGCAACCAGAATAAACAGAAGTGATAAGGCAGGTTTGGTTAGCCACTCACCAATCGCTGAAGAATATTTTTTCGCCACCAGCAAAGCTACCATCAGAAGCGTGGATAGAGAATATATAGCCATCAAATGCATGCACAGTATTCCCGGTTGGTTCCTGATTCAGGGCGATTCTTTTTCTGCGTGTATGCGCAGCAGATTGCGATAAATTGTCACAGCAACGATCAAGTTTCTCAGTAAATACAGGTTGGATATCAAAAAAGTTACTGCCGCAAGCCGCAGAATCCATGGGCCCATATACAGCGCAACAATCATAAGCAGCACGGACCCCAGATGCAGACGAAACTGGCGCCGCGCATGCAACTCGGCAATGATCTGCTTCATGTTGGGAATGTCTCTTTCCCACCGTTCGGACATATCGATCTGATTGGTTAAATGCAGCCAGATCAAAAATGGCACGATCTTATACAGCATTCCTGAGATCACCGACATGGTAAACCCGACGATCAACAAGCCACCCGTTAACACTTCGCTGTTAAATGCCTGGGAAAACCGGTACTCCGGTATCCACCAATTAAGCATTGCAAACATCAGACAAGTTAGTGCCAGCCTGAAAAAATCCAGTGTGATATCGGGTAATTTCCGCCTGCGCTGCTGCTGTAGCCGAATCGTCACCAGGCAAAATGCAAGCAAGCCGACCGTGATACCAGCTTCAGAAGCCACGCTGATCCAGCCACGAAGCGATGCCGTCACCGGTGCGAACTCAGTCAGACTCCAGAGCGCTAATCCCACAAAAATCCATGTCGACAACCAGCGAACCAGCACCTTGGGATACTTCGGGGTAATCTGGAACATGGGCACCACCTGATACGAGACAGCAATGACCAGCAATCCGATCCAACCCAGCAGGCCCCATGCCAGATGTAGTGGTGTCAGATTTCTTGCCAGCAGTATGTCAGGAAGAGTGTGACCGGCCCCAAGGTATAAACCCAGTGATGCGCTAACAAGAAAAGAGATCAAGGCGAGGCGAATACCCTGTATGGATTCACGGTTGGCTTGTGATCTTAACAGACCAAGCATCATGATAATGAAGAACGCTGCAACGGTACCCAACAACAATAGTAAGGCGGAAGACAACAAATAGGTATTACCAAGAAACAATCCAGCGCAAAGAGACAACACACCTGAAACCAGCCCGGCATAGAGACTGATGCTGATCCGCTCCGGATGACGGAATGTAACTCCGGCAAGAACGGGAAGTAGTTGCTGTACTGCACCGAACATCACCATTACGGCAAATCCCAACACCAGCAGATGCGTCACACTGAGCATGACAGGACTCCAGCGATTCTGTACCGATTCGGGATATATCAATAAAAGAATGGCTGCGATAACCGCAAAAACGGGTGCCGTCAGCATATATCTCAGCGGCACCGATGGTGGCGGTGTCTGTGCAAGCGAAAGCGCGTCATAACTCACTTGTTAATCTCGCCAGGATGGAAGCTGATTAGCCGCACTATTAGCCGCTTCGGTCGCTGCTGCATCATCCTGCCTCCAGACAAAAACTTCACAGTAATCGTTCTCACCCAGACGGGTATCATAAGCGAAGTTGATTCGCATCAATCGTTCATACAGCAGCAGCGGTTCACGCCAGTGATGGATCTGCAGATATTGCCCGGCTGCCAGGCTTTGCGCTGCTTGCATTGCCACTTTTAGTGGCTCCGGTGGAGCCAACTCACTTACATCAACAAACACACAATGTGTGTCCATTACAGACTGTCCATCTCCGCGATCACTTGTTCCTGTGCGGTTGCCAGCATCCTTTCCGCCATCGGATAGAGAATCTGTTCCTCTTTCATGTTGTGCTGCTGCATTAGTATCAGTAATGTTTCTGCGGTACCCAGAAAACCGTCTTGATCCTGTTCCTCAAAACTGTTTTCAAGTTTCTGTAACAATTCGCGCACTTGCTCATGCTCCATTCGCATCACAGCGACCGGGCCACCGGAATTCCCCATGGCTCGTTCGACATACCGAAACAGCACCTGCTCCTCCATCTTGAAATGCCGTTCCATCGAATTGACGAAATCACTGAATGTCGGACCAGCTTCCTGCCAGTTCCCTTTTGAGACCTGCTGCTCTGCTGTAGCGAAATACTCATCGCACTTTTTGTGTTCGTTGGTCATAAAATCAAGGATGCTCTGCATGGTTGTCTCCTGACAAGAGTAAGCAGAATGCTGTTACGCAGAACGGCTTCAGGGATCGTTCTTGCTTTCTGCCCAAATTCAAAGGCAATACTACCTTATTCTGCGAATCATCCTTTGATTTGAATTAAGCTCGGTTGCATTCTAATCGCTCACTCCAATGTACTATTATAGCCCCTGCAGAATGCCCTGATGACTCCTATGTGAGTTATGATCAATACTTAAATAGCAACGATCCGAGGTGAGTTTATGGGTATCGTACAGAACGCCGATTACCGGGCTTTTACCCTGGAACGGCTGGAACATGATGTACTCAGAATCTGGTTCAATCACCCAGCAAACAAATTGAATGCAGTCGATGACCTGTTACACGGTGAAATCACCCGTCTGTTTTGTGAACTCAAACAGGAGGATAAAGCACGCGCAATCATTCTCTCCGGGAAGGGCCGGGCTTTCTGTGCAGGCGGCGACTTCAACTGGTTTCCCGAGTTGGACAACCTGCCAGCCAGAGAGCATTTGAGAAGGGATGCCAAACAGCTTATCTGGGATTTCCTCGACATCGATATCCCGGTAATTGCTGCGGTAAATGGACCGGCTGTTGGACTCGGCGCCAGCATCGCCCTGCTCTGTGATACGATTTTTATGGCTGCAAGTGCCACGATTGCTGATCCTCATGTAAAAGTAGGGATTGTGGCCGGTGATGGCGGTACAGTCATCTGGCCGCTGTTGCTAGGTCCGGCCAGAGCGAAACGGTTTCTGCTAACTGGTGATTCGGTGTCGGCGGCAGAAGCAGAGAAAATGGGCCTGGTTAACGGAGTTATTGCAGATGGTGAGCTGGATGAATATGCCTTGAATTTTGCCAACCGGCTGGCAAAAGGTGCCCCGCTTGCATTGCGCTATACAAAACAGGCCGTCAACAAGCTCATCAAGGATGCGTTAAATGTGTCTTTCGATACCGCTACTGCACTCGAGATTGTAACCATGCAGAGCGCTGATCACAGCGAGGCATTGGGCGCAATCAGGGAACATCGGGAACCAAAGTTTAAAGGAGAATAGGTAACTACATGACTGATATCGATTTGTACGAGGCCATGTCCACGCTACGTGCCGTCAGGCGACTGAAAACGGATCCCATTCCGGATGCTG
This sequence comes from uncultured Pseudomonadales bacterium, assembly GCA_964571945.1. GTDB lineage: Bacteria > Pseudomonadota > Gammaproteobacteria > Pseudomonadales > Azotimanducaceae > JASJXV01. The sequence continues at coordinate 800 of CAZNFE010000303.1, read as the reverse complement.
TATTGCAGCGCATATTGGCGGCAGCAAGCTGGGCACCCAGTGGCGGCAATGCACAGCCATGGCGCATTATTGTCGTCAAGGATAGCGATTCCAAACAACGCCTGGGAGAGCTTTACTCGGAACGATGGAAACTCTTTGCGGGGATGTATCGCAGCCGTTTGCAAGGTTTGCCTGATGAGGAACTCAAGGCACAGGAACGAATTATTGCGTCAGGAGACTATCTCGCCGAGCACTTCGGTGAGACTCCCTGCATTCTTGTATTCTGTTTCAACCCCAAAGCGATGGCAATCACGGACATCAAACTGGATCGTGTTTCAGTTGTTGGCGGCGGGTCTGTCTATCCATCGGTTCAAAATTTACTGCTGGCTTGTCGAAAAGAGGGATTGGGGTGCGTGCTGACAACGCTTCTGTGTGAGCGCGAAACTGACGTTCGGAACATGCTTGGGATACCGTCAGGCTGGGGAACCGCCGCCTATATTCCAGTGGGTTATCCAGTAGGCAGAGGACACGGGCCGATCAAGCGTTTACCTGTGAGCGATCTGGCATATCTGGATCGTTGGGGTGAAGCTTGGTAACCTAAACCACAAAATTGAACCGCACGATTAATGAAGCGCAACGGCAGGCTCGTTAGTCAGGTAATCCAAGCACACGCTTGGCAATGATGTTCATCTGGATCTCGCTGGTCCCACCATAGATGGATACGGCCAGGGACGAAAGCCAGGTTCGGGTGGCATCGAGTTCATTTCCTGAGAAGGTATCGCCTTCCCAACCCAGACCTTGGAGACCCATGGCCTGTACCT
>CAZNFE010000302.1:0-4341 GCA_964571945.1 uncultured Pseudomonadales bacterium | reverse complement strand
TAAGCGGCTATGTTCCGTTTCGTCGTTTTGGTAATCGGTGTCGTGCTCCTGGTGTCCTGCAGCTCCGTTCTGTGCTCGCCGGGCCATGCTGCCGCCGAGGCTGCGCGGCTCCGAATGGACGCCGACACCATCATTTTCGAGACAGACAATGAATATCCCGCAGCAGCGGTTTGATATGCCATTCAATCCAGGACAAGACGGGATTTTCGCAGGAATTTCCCGGTTTTTCTGACCGGTCAGCAATCAGCAGTACCTGAATAGCACCTGCTTCAGGGCGCTTTGGAATCCTTGTAGATTACTACCTGGCCAGGAGGAGGTCCCATCTGACGATCCATCCGCATCAGGTATGCTCTGAATCTTTTCTCAGTCTCAGGTGATAATTTCCTCAGGTCGGATTCAATATCCGGGTCCAATACTCGATTATCCACCAACTGTGCAGCAACGGGATTTGTATCCGTTTTTGGACTGGTCAGATTGACCAGGGCAGGATTATTGCTCGCAGCGTCCTGACCTGTTGGTGATACCTGATTAAGTTGATTGAATCCCACCATCACGGCCAGCACTAATGAGGCAGCAATCGCCAAACCACCCAATGGTTTGATATAGCGGTTATTTCTTGCTAATGGACTGGTATCCAGAACAAAATCAGTTTCCGAATCTACAGCGGCACCGATCCGGCGATTCAATTCCAGATGCTGTTGGGTGGAGTAAACAGGCTGAGTACTCAGTACACTTCTGATCTGATGATAAGTGACCCAACTCTGCTTCAGATCGTGGTCCTGATTGATCGCTCGAAGTAACCGATGCAGTTCAATTTCGCTCGCTTCACCATCAATTAATGCTGACAATGATTCTTTCATGTTCTCTGCCACTGACCTTCCCTCTGGATCTGTTAACGCTGTGTGCTCGGTATACCAATCCTGAACATATATACCACTGATATCTCCAACTGATCAATCCATTGCTGCAATTTGATTCTCGATTGACTCTCTGGCCCTGAATATCCTTGATCTGACCGTTCCAACCGGACATTGCATGATGATTGCGATGTCCTCATAACTAAGACCCTCAAATTCACGTAAAGTTACCGCAACTTTCAATTCTTCAGGTAGTGCGTCAATCGCCGAATTGATCGTCAACTCCAGCTGGTCTCTTGCCATGCTGGATTCGGGTGTCTCTATCTCCGTTAGTAACGGTGAACTCTCCTGATGTTCATTATCATCCAGTAGTACATCCGATCCGGGTGGTCTCCTCGCCCTTGATACCAGATAATTCTTGGCTGTATTTATCGCAATTCTGTATAACCAGGTATAAAAAGCGCTATCACCACGGAACCTCGGTAAAGCTCGATAGGCCTTGATAAATGCTTCCTGGGTGACATCGAAGACCTCATGCTGATCTTTAACATATCGTGCTACCAGAGCTACAATCTTATGCTGGTACTTCAACACGAGCAGATCGAAGGCTCTTTTATCTCCTCTCTGCACTCGTTCCACTAACCGCTGATCGGATTCAGGTTGGGGCTTCAAATTTTGACCCATCCAATCACAATCGGTTCAGGCTCTAAACATAGACAATTCATAGGGGGAATAGTTCTTCCTTATCAATAATTTTCTCGATGGTCCGCTTGAATCGGCAATTGGAAAATTTGGCACGAATATACGATGGCAGAGTGCTATAATAACAGGCTTAATCAACTCCAACACGAGTAATTTCAGCTTTCAGATTTTTCAGAACAGTCCACATCATTTTACGACCACCACCTCTGTAATCTTTTCTGTGATCAATCGTGCTATGCAAAGCGCAACATAACAGGAGGCATTCCGGAATTAATCCGGGTGGTTTGAATTAATGATCAATCACGCCCATTCACTCGATGTGCTAATCGTAGGTAGCGGTGCAGCCGGCATGACGCTGGCTCTAAAACTGCCCACCACGTACAAAGTAGGCTTGCTGGCCAAAGATACTGCCAGAGAAGGATCGACCTACTATGCCCAGGGGGGCGTAGCGGCTGTTCTGGGAGCTTATGACACGGTCGAATCTCACATCGAAGACACCATGACGGCCGGTGCAGGTCTGTGCCACAGAGATGCGGTGAAATTTACCGTTGAACATAGCGAATCAACCATCCGGTGGTTGATCGAATCGGGGGTTGAGTTTGACAAGGAAGTGCAACCCGATGGCAGCGAAGAATATCACCTGACCAGGGAAGGCGGTCACAGTCATCGACGTATCATTCACGCGGCCGATGCAACTGGCAGAGCAATTTCATCCACGCTGAATCAACGAATCAGAGCCAGTGACAATATCGATATTTTTGAACGCTATATAGCGGTAGACCTCATTACCGAGGACAAACTGGCACTATCCGGAAATCGTTGTGTCGGTGCTTATGTATTCAATCTCGATACGCAACGTGTGGAGTTGTTTCGCGCCAAGCATGTGGTACTGGCCACCGGCGGTGCAAGTAAGGTTTATCTATACACCAGTAACCCGGATACGGCATCCGGTGACGGCATCGCTATGGCATGGCGGGCAGGCTGCCGCATCGCCAACATGGAGTTCAACCAGTTTCATCCGACCTGTCTGTATCACCCTGAAGCAAAAACATTCCTCATCTCCGAAGCGCTGCGCGGTGAAGGGGCAACATTAAAGTTACCGGATGGTGAACAATTCATGCAGCGGTTCGATGAACGTGGCGATTTAGCGCCCCGGGATATCGTCGCCCGCGCCATCGACCATGAAATGAAACGCCTGGGTTGCGAATGCGTCTACCTGGATATTAGCCACAAACCGGCGAAATTCATCCGGACCCATTTTCCGACGATCTACGAAAAGTGCCTTGAGTTCGGTATAGATATCACCATAGAGCCAATCCCCATCGTACCGGCGGCCCATTACACGTGCGGCGGTGTCGTTACAGACCTGAATGGATCGACTGATATACCCGGGTTGTATGTTGTGGGTGAATCCAGTTTTACCGGGTTACACGGGGCCAATAGAATGGCCAGCAACTCCTTGCTGGAATGCATGGTATTTGCCATGTCAGCTGCCGAACATATCGTCTCGCAACCGGATCCGGTCGAGGTCGACTATGCCATTCAGCCCTGGGATGAGAGCCAGGTTACCAACTCGGATGAGGATGTGGTCATCTCACATAACTGGAGTGAACTGCGCCATTTTATGTGGGATTATGTCGGCATTGTCAGGACAGATAAGCGCTTGCAACGGGCCAGGCACAGGATCCGTCTGTTACAGCAGGAAGTGGCAGAATACTACAGCAACTATCGCATCAGCAGCGATCTATTGGAGCTGAGGAACCTGATTGTAGTGGCTGATCTGATTGTCCGTTCGGCTATTCGCCGCAAGGAAAGTCGGGGTTTGCATTTTACCCTGGATTATCCTGATCTGCTCCCGGAGGCGATCGATACGATCCTTGAGCCAGAAAATTATAACGGTTAAACGGTTAACCGGTTCATGTCGGTATGCCGCACCACCGGATTGTCTGGTATTGATTAGACACCTGGCTATGTGGATATGAATCCATCTTGCGCGGATTGAGCAGCGCCATGTTTCAGCCAGACTCTCAATCGCCTGAGCGCATCCTTCTGGGCCGAGTCACTGAACAATGCCACGGCATATTTTTGTCGATCATCCAGGGATTGAAACTGAACTGCTATAAACCAGCTGAAGACGACTACCTCTCTCACCAGCATTACCCTTACTTGCCGGTTGTTCGACAACCCGAGGATCCAGTGTTTACCTTCCATTCTCATCGAAAGGACAGACATTCCATGGGTGAGTCGATAGAACCGCTGGTAGCTATAAAAGCCATAACACAAAATGGCAAGAACAAGCGCTAGTGCCATGATTACATTCAGATCAGCCATCCATATCCCTGTGATGGCAAAAAGCTGTGTGGTAATCAGGAATATCAACATGGTGCCGGAAGGTTCTATGCACAAAGAGATATTTACACCAGCCGCTTCTTTATTCATCGAGGCGGTACCGATTCCATGATTAACCTGACAATCCTTTTCAGGTCTGGGTCTTCCGGGCTCGATTTCAGGCTAAACCACTCCAGTAGAATTGGATCTTCCTGATCCAGTAGTTTAGCGTAGGCACGCTGGTCTTCCACAGCCAGACCTTGATAAACCTCTGCAAGGAAAGGCTCCAGCAGGTGATCGAGTTCCAGCATCCCTCTGCGACTATGCCACCTGAGCCGTTTTAAATTGATATCATCTGTTGTCATACGCTACCAGAGTTCCTTTAAAATAGTGCATTATCCTAGAAACCGCAGTTGAACACGAATATGGGGTGAACGATGGGGCGTCACGGCAA
>CAZNFE010000301.1:0-4344 GCA_964571945.1 uncultured Pseudomonadales bacterium | reverse complement strand
TCAAGTCCCGGGCAACCATCTTCGGGTGGGGCATCACCAACGCCCAGCGGTACCAGCCGAAATGCTCCCAGTGTCGCTTGCAGGAAAGGCAGGTGCACTTCCAGGCTGTGTTCAGACTCATGGGCTTGATCCAGATAGCCACAGTTGGGTAAGCCGATAATGCGCTTGATTGCGTCCTTGTCCAGTGCAATATCGCCCATGGGCATCCGGAATATATCCGCGGAACTGGCAGCAATTCCGCGAAATCCGACGCGGTGAGATGGCCCCAGCAGAATCACCCGGTTAATGCTGGAAGCCGCGTTTTTCACCCTGGCATACAGTCCTGCGGCGATGGGTCCCGAGTAGATGTAACCGGCATGAGGAGCAATGATCGCTTTTGGACAGTGCGCTGATGTGGCGGTATCTTCCAGCATCTGTGCGATGGTCTGATCAAGCTGAGCCGGATTTGCGGGGTAGAAAGTACCTGCTACCGCGGATGATCTGATTTGATTCATATTGGCCACTCACTCAGAATGGAAGAATTGGGTACAATATTGGGCTCTGTTACACGAATTTTCAACGACTATTCGATCATGAAAAAGCGCATTGAATCACCTCGGGTTTATGCTTGGCTGAAACTGTCTGATGGTCGGATAGATACGCTGAAACCGGTACCAGGCTGCTTTCCTGTCGATACCAAAAGAGTCACTGGCCGAGTCGGGAAAAAGACGGCATGAAGGTCGTACGGGAGATATTTGTCTCGTCCGAGGCAAAGGCTCGACTGGAAGCCAACAGGCTTGCGGATTTCGATGCGTTATGGCAGTTGGACGATGACTGGATCGAGGATCCAAATTCGCGTGGCTCGGGTTTTAGCGGTGTGGTTACTCGCGTTCTGGGCGATGGTGAAGGTGCAGCGCGACGGGTCTATATCAAGAGACAGGAAAATCACAACACCCGGACTTTCGCTCATCCCATCAGGGGAATCCCTACCTTCCAGCGGGAATTTGCCAATATCGAAGCGTTGTCCAGACACGGCGTTCCCACCATTGAGTTGCTCTACTTCGGCATGGCCGAGGTGAAAGGAAAACAGCGGGCTATTCTCGTCAGCGATGCACTGGATGAGTTCACCGCAGTGGATGAGTGGTTTCGGCATTCCCGAAATCAGGCGAGCGAAGCTGATGTGCATGCCATATTGCGGGCATTGGTTGCTGCGATAAAACTGATTCACCAGGCGGGTTACCGTCACGGCTGCCTGTACGGGAAGCACCTGTTTATTCGAGTTCCCAGGCGGGACTGCCAGACAGCAGACGTTGAAGTGCGCATGCTTGACTTCGAGAAGGCGCACAAATGCTATTTCCTTCGGCGCGCAATCCTCAGGGACCTGAGTCAATTCGTCAGGCACTGTGACGGATTAACAGATGAAGACCTGGATTATCTTCTGGATCAATACCAGGGACAGGCAGATAGATCGGGTATGAAGCGATTGCTGCAAATGCAGATTGACAAAAAATCACGGTAGATGAAGACCTGCGGCGAAGGTGATGAAGAAGGAGTAAAATGCGGGTATTGGCATGGATAATCTGCCGCATCAGGACAAGTTTCAGATGCGACTGGTAAAACAGGATCGTGATGACAGCATCCCGGACCAGTAAAGCGACAAAGTATTGGCATCAGCTTGAGGATGGCAGAATTCAGTGTGACCTGTGCCCGCGTTTTTGCAAATTGAGAGATGGTCAGCAGGGTTTGTGTTTTGTGCGGGAGTGCCGGGAAGAGCAGATCGTTTTGACTACCTACGGCCGGTCCAGCGGCTTCTGTGTTGATCCGATCGAAAAAAAACCGCTAAATCACTTCCTGCCGGGTACTCCCGTGCTGTCATTCGGGACTGCAGGATGCAATCTGGCCTGCAAGTTTTGCCAGAACTGGGACATGAGCAAGTCCCGTGAAATGGACACACTTGCCGATGCGGCAACGCCGGAGACGCTTGCCCGGGGGGCGCAGCAACTGAACTGTCGCAGTATTGCCTATACTTACAATGATCCTGTCATTTTTCATGAATATGCCATCGATGTCGCCCAGGCGTGCACGGAGCAGGGCATCCAAAATGTTGCGGTCACAGCCGGTTACATCTGTCCGGAACCCCGGCAGGAATTCTTCCGGTACATGGATGCGGCAAATATTGACCTGAAAGCCTTTACCGATGACTTTTACTATCGACTGTGTGGCGCACATTTGTCTGATGTGCTGGATACGCTCCAATACGTCACGCATGAGACGGACGTCTGGCTTGAACTCACGACACTTTTAATCCCGGGTAAGAATGATTCGGATGAGGAGTTGCGGGAAATGAGCCGCTGGATTGTTGCGAATCTGGGGCCGGATATACCGCATCACTTCACGGCATTTCACCCGGACTGGAAGATGAGAGAGGTCCCTGCTACGCCTCCCGAAACTCTCTCCAGAGCAAGGAAAATCGCCATGGACAATGGGATTCACTATGTCTATACCGGCAATGTACATGATTCCGTGGGAGGATCGACCTACTGTCCGAACTGCGGAGCGATACTGATCGAAAGAAACTGGTACCAGTTGGGCGAGTGGAATCTGGATGGGCAGGGGTGCTGCAAGGCCTGTGGACAGTTGGCGGCGGGAAGATTTGAAGCAGCCCCGGGGAAATGGGGCGCACGCAGGCAGCCGGTGCGGTTTTCCACCTGAGACCAGATTTTTGATCAACCGTACCAAAATCTGTATACAATAGGATCCAAATCACAAACAGACCAGGAGCAATATCATGATGAAAGCAACCATGATCGGCGGCGGGATGAGTAAATTTGGCAAGCACACGGACCGGAACCTGAAATCCCTGGTAGCTGAAGCGGTTGGCCTGGCGCTGGAAGATGCCGGAATTGAAAAAGAAGCGCTGCAGGCAGCCTATGTCGGTAATGCGTCTCAGGGCGTACTGCAGGGGCAGGAGAGTATTCGTGGACAGGTCGTATTACATGAGATGGGCATCGGCGGGCTGCCGATTATCAATGTGGAAAATGCCTGTGCGTCGTCGGCTACCGCACTGAACGGCGCGATGGCGATGGTTGCACTGGGTGAATATGATGTCGCGCTGGTGCTGGGCATGGAGAAGATGTACTTTGATGACCGGGCTAAGGTGTTGCCCGCTTTCACTGGCTGCATGGATGTGGAAGTGCTTGAACAAACCATGAAAAGGTTCAAGGAATCGGAAGATAAAGCACTGGCGGCACAGGGCGGACAGGCAGGGCAGAACAAACAGAAATCCGGTCAACGTACGGTATTCATGGACGTCTATGCCTTGTCTGCCAGGGCTCATATGGAGAAATACGGTACTACTCAGCGGCAACTGGCTGCCATTGCTGCCAAGAATCACTACCATTCATCATTTAACCCATACGCTCAGTACCAACAGAATTACAGCATAGAGGAAGTGCTGGCATCGCCCGATGTGGCTTTTCCACTGACACGATTGATGTGTTCGCCGATCGGTGATGGTGTGGCCGCAGCAATTGTCTGCTCACCTGCCTATGCAAAAAAGGTAGGCGCTAAGCATCAAGTCGAGATATCTTCCTGTGTGCTGGGTAGTGCACAGGTACAGGCGCATAAGGAAAGCAATCTGACCAGAATTGCCAGAATAGCGTACGAGAAGGCGGGTATCGGGCCAGAGGATGTGGATTTGGCAGAAGTTCATGATGCGACTTCCATGGGTGAAATCAGTAGTTCAGAAAGCCTGTTGTTCTGTCCGGAAGGCGAAGGTGGTGCATTCGGTGAAGCCGGTCACAGCACGCTGGGCGGCAAGTTGCCGATCAATGTCTCTGGCGGCCTGGAATGTCAGGGGCACCCGATCGGCGCTACCGGAATTCGCCAGGTGGTGGAATTGTATTGGCATCTGACCGATCGTGCTGGAAAAAGACAGGTAGAAGGAGCAAAGGTTGGCCTGGCGCAGAATGCCGGTGGCACAACCAGCAAGGGAGAAGGAGCTCTTTCGGTCACGATTATGCACAGGTAGTCAACTGAGCTGAAACGCCTGTTTTATGCCCATCCGTGGTTATGATCCGGATATCCGGGCAGGCTTGACCGGTTGAGCTCATGGAGGTATAAGAACGTTTGGCTTGGCCGACAGGTGTGCCCTGGTGAACGACGCAGCTTCCGATAAAAAAAATACCAGTCAACCAGACACTGCTCCAGTGGATGTGTTTGCGGGTGATCTGAGCGGGCTTATTGTCGAACCACAGGATTTGCATCTGCCCATGGATGATCTTGTGCGGGGCATTGACAATTATCGGGTCGATGTACAGCTCAGCAAAAACTTTATATTCCAGCTTGGTGAGGCGATCGATGAGG
>CAZNFE010000300.1:0-4363 GCA_964571945.1 uncultured Pseudomonadales bacterium | reverse complement strand
GCCCGTTGCGGACGGAGCCTCGGGAAGCATTCGGGAGGACGGAGATGGCGAGAGCAGCGAGGTGTCTCGGGAGACAGCGACGGAGCGGAGATCTCGGTCTTTGTGGATCAGATGCCCTTCGAATCCTCCCTCCACGGTGATCTCGAATGCACCTTGTGCCACGCCGACCTGGATGGCGAAGACTTCCACGACGACACCCAAGACGCGGGCGGAATCGGTGCCGGGCAGAAGAGCAGGGTCTACAGTGCAAGGATTGCCGGGATTAAAGCTGCAGATGAAAATCTGGTAGTGAAAGGTTCAGTGATGGCCTCCGATGCCTTTTTTCCTTTTCGAGATGGCATTGACGCTGCTGCTGAAGCAGGTATTGTGGCAGTAATTCAACCGGGAGGTTCAGTCCGTGATAGTGAAGTCATTGCGGCAGCGGATGAAGCCGGGCTTGCAATGGTGTTTACGGGTATCAGGCATTTTCGACACTAAGCAGAGTCGTTGTTCAAATAATATCTTGGACTATAGGTTGCTAACGATTGGGAGGATACATGAAGATTCTGATAGTCGGTAGCGGTGGCAGGGAGCACGCACTTGCCTGGAGAGCTTCGTTATCTGATGCTGTCGATAGAGTTTATGTCGCCCCTGGTAACGCTGGCACAGCCCTTGAGGAAAAGCTGGAAAACATTCCGTTGGATGTGATGGATTTTGCAGGATTGGCGGATTTTGCCAGAGTTCAGGATGTTGCTTTGACTATTGTAGGCCCTGAGAACCCGCTGGTTGAAGGTATTGTCGATTATTTTCAGCAGCAGGGATTGAGATGTTTTGGTCCGAGCAAGGCAGCAGCACAATTGGAAGGGTCGAAGACATTTACCAAGGAGTTTTTGCACAGGCATAACATCCCAACAGCCGCCTATGGCAGTTTCAACGATTATGATGAAGCTGCGCACTTTATCGGTAACATGGCGACGCCCATGGTGATTAAAGCAGATGGGTTGGCTGCCGGTAAAGGCGTAGTGATCGCAGCATCGGTACAGGAAGCACTCACTACCTGTGAAGCCATGTTGTCAGGGAATTCATTCGGTGAGGCAGGGCATCGCGTTGTGATAGAAGAATACCTGGCTGGAGAAGAAGCGAGCTTTATTGTTCTTGCCGCGGGTGAAAGTTATCTCCCGTTTGCCAGTTCACAAGACCATAAGCCGGTCGGCGATGGCGATACTGGCCTGAATACAGGTGGTATGGGGGCTTATTCTCCGGCTCCGGTCGTGACTCCGGAGATCTATCAACGTATATTGACCGAGGTTATTGAACCTACTTTGACGGGGATGGTTCGAGAGGGCAATAGCTACACGGGATTTCTCTATGCTGGATTAATGATCGAGCCTGACGGCACACCAAAGGTGATTGAATATAACTGTCGATTCGGTGATCCGGAAACACAGCCGATTATGATGCGCCTGGAATCTGATCTGGTGGCGCTGTGTAATGCCGCATTGGATGGCAGTCTGGATGGGAATGCGATCAATTTCCTGGATCAGCCTGCCTTGACCGTCGTACTGGCGGCGGGTGGGTATCCGCTTGAGTATCGAAAAGGAGATTGTATCTCAGGGCTGGAAGATCAGTTGGAACCAGGCACCAAAATTTTTCATGCCGGTACCCGGATGCAAGACGGATCCATAGTAACCAATGGGGGCAGAATTTTGGGGGTCACGGCACTCGGTAACAATGTCGCAGAAGCGAAAGCGAGAGCCTACCAGATCATTACCGGCATCAATTGGAGTGATATGTACTATCGAAGCGATATCGGTTACCGGGCATTGGCAAGAGAGTAGCCAACCGGACTGGATGCCAACTGATCGTTTGTTGATGATTGGTTCGAGAACACTATTCATCTGCTGTGCCTGATGAACTTTCGACCTGGCGATACCATGGATTATCTGAAAACGCATTTGATATTTGTTGCTTTCGTTACAGTCGTTCTGGCTGTATCGGCTGCAGTTGCACACAGATTGTATGTTGAATTCGCGGCTGCAACACCCTCAGCTTTTGGTGCGCGTGATGTGCTGGTGGTAGCAGAGCCAGTAAGAATGGAAGAATTCGTAGAGCAGATTGAGGCGATTGGGACTACCCAGGCGAATGAGTCGGTCAACATAACGGCAAAAGTGACAGAAACCGTTAGTAAAGTGAATTTTGAAGACGGCATGTATGTAGATGAGGGACGCATTCTCGTTGAACTGACCAATGCGGAGGAGACTGCACAGCTGACTGAAGCACAGGCAACGCTGGATGAGGCAGCCCAACAATACCGTCGATTGCAAAATCTGGTTGCTCAAAACCTGGCTTCTCAGGTGCAACTGGATGAAGAAAAAGCACGTCAGCAAACGGCTGCAGCACGGCTGGAAGCTATCGTGGCGAGACTGGATGACAGGCTTGTAAGAGCTCCTTTCTCCGGAGTATTGGGTTTTCGAAAGGTTAGTCCCGGAACTCTGTTGACTACCAATACGGTGGTCACCACGCTGGACGATGTGAGTTCAATCAAACTGGATTTCACAATTCCGGAAATCTATCTATCGGTGATCCATAATGGACTGGAAGTGAGCGCCCGGAGCGATACGTATCCTGAGAGGGTTTTTAGCGGGACCGTAAGTAACATCGGTTCACGTGTAGATCCGGTGACTCGGTCATTGACCATCAGGGCGATTATAGCCAATAAAGACCGATCCATTCGTCCCGGGATGCTAATGAAAGTTAACCTGGTAAGAAGCAGAGAGATTGTCAAGACTGTACCCGAAGAAGCACTGGTCCCTGTTGGCAGTAAGCAGTATGTTTTCCGAATCAACAGTGAAAATCAGGCAGACAGATTAGTTGTGGAAACAGGTCGGCGCCGTCCTGGCTCCGTAGAGATTGTTTCCGGGTTGCAGTTAGGTGATCTCGTAGTGACAGAGGGCGTAATTCGCCTGCGATCAGGCAGTAAGGTAAAGTTAAAGAACAAGCCAAAGCAACGTGAAGAAGAAAAACCAGTTGAGTGATCTTCAGGCGCTCACCAAAGGTGAAATCGTAGCGGTGTAACAGGGGACTCTGCGGTGGTTATTTCAGATATATCGGTTAAAAGACCCGTGTTTGCAACCGTGCTCAGTCTGTTGCTGTTAGCTTTCGGCATCCTTTCATTCAGAGATTTACCGCTTCGGGAATACCCGGATTTGAGTCGGCCGATCATATCAATTTCCACGACTTATCGTGGTGCTTCTGCCCGGATCATGGAAACTGAGATCACTCAGGTGGTAGAAGATCAGATCAGTGGCATTGAGGGCGTTGATTCCATCAGATCATCCAGTGCAGACGGGATTTCACGTATATCTGTGGAGTTTGATATCAGTCGAGATATCGATCAGGCTGCGAATGATGTCAGAGATAAAGTGGCTCGTGTCGTTAACAGGCTTCCTGAAGAAGCAGATAAACCCGTCATAGCAAAATCGGATAGTGATGCGCATCCGATTCAGTGGTTTTCGATAAAGAGCAGCAACATGAACAGTATGGAAATTACTGATTATGTTGAACGATACCTGAAAGACCAATTTGCGGTCATTAATGGAGTTGCCAACATATATGTTAGCAGTGCCGGGCGCTATTCCATGAGAATCTGGCTGGATAGATTGGCGCTTGCCGCCAGAAAGCTGACAGTCATTGATATTGAGCGGGCCCTGCGACAGCAGAATATCGAATTACCGGCAGGAAGAATTGACTCAACCGAGCGGGAGTTTACCGTCCGGATGAAACGAGCCTACCAGACCGCCGAAGACTTTTCCGGGTTGGTAATTGGACGAAACAGTCAGGGGCATCTGATACGATTGGGAGAAGTCGCCCAGGTAGAAGTCGGACCTGCAAATCTTCGCAGTGAACTAAGGGGGAATGGCGTACCCAGTGTCAGTCTGGGTATCGTGAAGCAATCGACTGCAAACACGCTGGAAGTCCTTCGGGCGACCAACGCCAAAGCCCTGGAGATCAACAATAATCTTCCTGAAGGAATGAGCCTGGAGGCCAGTTCAGATGACTCGGTATTTATCGAGAACGCGATCAGTTCTGTGTACAAAACACTCGCTGTAACCATGGTACTTGTAAGCCTGGTGATATACATGTTCCTCGGCACCGTGCGAGCGATGATTATACCGGCAGTAACGATACCGATATGTCTCATGGCTGCGTTTATGGTGGTGTCTTTTTTTGGATACACCGTTAACTTGATAAGCTTGCTGGGGCTGGTGCTAGTAATTGGCCTGGTCGTTGACCATTCAATTGTGGTGCTCGAGCATATACAGAGGCGGGGGGGAGAGGGGGGAACGCCTCCATAAGGCGCTTTTCCTTGGATTCCGGCGGGTAG
>CAZNFE010000299.1:0-4375 GCA_964571945.1 uncultured Pseudomonadales bacterium | reverse complement strand
CCTCCGATAAGGCCGGAGGATTGTTATTGAAAGCGAAAACCCCCGGCTTTGCCGGAGGAATGGTATTAGGAGATTCCTTCAATTACAGGTTCCTGTAACGAGTAGTGGAAAATATATGAAACCATCTGAATCAAATTTGGCTCCTCACGCGGCATTCGAATTGATACGTGAACACCGGGTTGATACGTTGAGTCTGACTATGGCGGAATATCAGCATCGGGTCACCGGTGCAGAACACTATCATTTGTCCGCGCAGAACTCAGAGAATGTTTTTCTGGTAGCGTTCAGAACAGTACCTGTGGATTCCAGCGGTGTGGCTCACATTCTGGAACACACCAGTCTTTGCGGAAGCAGGCGATACCCGGTCAGAGATCCATTTTTCATGATGAATCGGAGATCGTTGAATACCTTCATGAATGCGCTGACTTCAAGTGACTATACCGCGTATCCGTTCGCCAGCCAAAATCGGAAAGATTTCTTCAATTTGATGGATATTTATCTGGATGCGGTATTTTTTTCCAGGCTTGATCAACTGGACTTTCTCCAGGAAGGGCACCGCCTCGAATTTGAGGATCAGGATGATCCCGAAAGCTGTTTAACATACAAGGGAGTTGTCTACAACGAGATGAAAGGGAGTGCCAGTTCAACCGTATCCGTACTCTATGATACATTCAATAAATATCTCTTTCCAACGACAACCTACCACTACAACAGCGGGGGTGACCCCGAGCAAATTACCGATCTGCAATACCAGGATCTGCTCCGATTTTACAAATCGCATTACCATCCGGGCAATGCAATTTTTCTGACCTATGGTGATGTTCCAGCGGCTGAGCATCAGAGTCGCATGCAAAACAACGCCCTCGAAAAATTCGGTCCTATGGATCTGAATATTGGCGTTGGTCCTGAGAAGAGGTATCTGACTCCCCTGAAAGTCGAGGAGAGCTATGCCAGAGAAGGAGATTCGGGCGCGGGAACGGGTGATAACAAGGATAAAACTCACATCGTTGTTGGCTGGCTGTTAGGTCTGAATACAGACCTGGATGAGCTGCTTAAAGCACATCTGCTGGCCGATGTGTTACTGGACACCAGCGCATCGCCACTGCGCAGGGTACTGGAAAAGACTGATTTGGGTACATCAGTATCGCCTCTCTGCGGACTGGAAGATAGTCACCATGAGATCAGTCTCTTGTGCGGCCTGGAAGGCAGTAATCCCGAACAGGCTGATGCAGTTGAGACTTTGATACTTGAGACCCTGCAAAAACTGGCAACGGACGGCATTCCTTATGAACGGATTGAGGCAGTGCTGCACCAGTTGGAATTGCAGCAACGAGAAATCGGGGGTGATGGTATGCCCCATGGATTGCAATTGCTTCTTTCCGGCTTACCTGCCGCTGTTCATCGAGGTGATCTGTTTGGCATGCTGGATATTGACCCCGTATTGGATCGATTGCGAGAAGAGATTAAAGCTCCGGAATTTATGGGTAACCTGATCAATAAACTGCTACTTGAAAACCCGCATAGAGTCCGCTTAACACTCAAACCAGACGCCGAATTGGCAGCAGTCAGGGCACAGGCAGAAAAGGCGAAACTCAAGGCCATCAAGCAGCGTATGACCGATGCTCAGAAGCAGGCGATCGTCGAGCAGACAGCTTGCTTGCAAGAAAGACAGAATCAGGTTGATGATGCAGATATTCTACCCAGAGTCGGACTGGAGGACATACCCCGGGAGAAGAAGTTTCCAACAGGGACTTCGGACGAACTTGCTGACACTCGACAGGCAACTTTTTACGGGGCCGGGACTAATGGCCTTGTCTATCAGCAGTTGATCACAACACTACCTGAAATTCCTCCGCGGCTGCTTAAATACCTGCCGCTCTACAGCACTGTGTTAACCGAGATTGGCTCGGGAAACAGAGATTACCTGGAGACTCAGCACTTACAGCATAGCGTTACCGGCGGCATCCATGCTTTCACCAGTCTGCGAGGCAATCTGGATGATGCGGCCGCTGTGACTGGTTTTATGACACTCTCGGGTAAAGCGCTGGCAAGAAATCAGAATGCCTTGATGGAGCTTCTTCATGAAACCTGGGATACCGTCAAATTTGATGAAGCGGACCGGATCAGGGAATTGGCGCGACAATCCCTTGCGCGACGGGAGGCCGGGATCACGGCGAACGGACATGCTTATGCAATGATGGCTGCTGGCAGTGGCAGCTCAGCGATTATAAGCCTCAATCATCAGCTAACGGGGTTAGCCGGATTGCAATCATTCCGATCCATTAACGATCGCCTCGAGCACGAGCGCAGCCTTGAATCTGTATGTGCTGAACTCCGGGAACTGCATCAACATATGCAGGACGCTAACAGTCAATTTCTACTCGTGGCTGATGAAGAAAACAAGGCGGAGTTAATGCAGATTCTGAATGATAGCTGGTGTCAGATAGAGTACAACGCTGCCGGGATTAGCCCATTCAAAATCCAACATAAAGCAAGCAACATTCGACAACTCTGGACCACTGACACGCAGATCAACTTTTGTGCTCGCACTTATCAATCGGTACCGGAAGCTCACTCGGATTCAGCAGCACTGACAGTGCTGGGCGGAGTTCTGACCAATGGTTATTTGCACCGTGCGGTCAGAGAACAGGGCGGAGCGTATGGTGGGGGTGCAAGCCACGATAGTTCCAGTGGTGTGTTCCGCTTCTATTCATATCGAGATCCAAGACTGGAGGAGACTCTGTTGGATTTTGACCATTCAATTGAATGGTTAACCAATGAAAATTTACCTGAGGAAAAAGTTGAGGAGGCAATCCTCGGCGTGATTAGCGGCATCGATGCACCAGGTTCACCAGCCGGTGAGGCCAGGCAGGCATTTCATAGCGCCTTGTTCGGACGCACTCCTGAGTGTGTCAACCAGCGCCGCGCTGATATCATGGCAGTAGATGCAGCAGCATTGAAACGAGTGGCTGCTACCTACCTGGTGCCGGAAAATGCGAATACCGCGGTAGTGACACACAGTGCAATGATTGGCGTGCTGCGCAACCAAAAGGAATTCGAAGTGATTAGTATTTAATGGTGCGGTAAGCAACCACTGCAGGACCGGAAGATGCCTATTAGTGTAAATATCCAGAAAAAGTGTGGACTTCATCTTGACAAAGGATTGTCGCTTCTACATCCTGTGCTGGTTGAACGATTGCTGCTGGTAATTCTGACATATCGGACACGCGTATATGGTGGATATCCGCTGAGAATTAAGTAAATGCGGCTAATGGGAATTACCGGAAAAACTTGATTGCCATCCATCAGGTGGCAAGATTGTTGGTCGACAGCAATCAATAGGTAAGTCTTTTTGAACGTGCCTGTAGCTTTTTAAGAAGTAAAAGAGCACATAAAGTGTATAGAAGTAACAATCCCTTATAGGTATAAGCATGAATGAGCATCGAATTAGATCGATTTTGGTTGCAGGTATCCTGGCGGTCATATCGATTTTTAGTGTCTCCGTTGTAAATGCCCAGAGCTTGGACGAAGTTCTTGGTGTTAGAACTGTGACCACCAAGGCAGGAAAAAGCTCTCAGGCAAAGATTGATGAGATTAAAGATCAGACTCGAGATCTTCTGGGCCAATATAAACAGGTCATGAAAATCGTCGATGGACTGCGCATTTATAACAAGCAGCAGGAGCGTCTGATTTCTCAACAAGAAAAAGAGATGAGTGATCTGAATAATTCCATCGATAATGTAACGGTCATTGAGCGCCAGATTGGGCCCTTGATTCAAAAAATGATCGATAATCTCGAGAAATTCATCTCGCTCGATGTTCCTTTTCTGATGAAAGAGCGTACCGAGAGAATCGAATTTCTGCATGACATGATGGGTCGGGCTGATGTTGCTGTCTCTGAGAAATTTAGCCAGGTGCTGCAGGCATATCAGGTGGAGAATACCTACGGGTCGACCCTTGAGGCCTATACCGATGTGATTGAATTACAGGGCAAATCACGCCAGGTGGATATGCTGAAATTTGGTCGTGTTGCGCTGGTGTTCCAGACTCCTGATGGTGAAGTTTCCGGGGTTTGGGATAATAAGAAGCGCGCATGGGAAGTACTGGGTGATGAATACCGTTCGGATATTCGAGATGGCTTGCGGATGGCTCGCAAGACCGCGACGCCAAATCTAATACGTATGCCAATTAGCGCGCCGGAGAGTAGTAAATGAAAAAGCTAATTTCAACAGTAATGATCCTGGGGTTGTTCAGTGCCGGATCAGCGTGGTCCGAAGAAAGCATTCCAGCCAAATCGCTGTTTTGATCTATTTCATTTCCCAATTTGCTATTGATATTTGTTAGCACTTTTCTGATTTCAACAACACGAGAGAAA
>CAZNFE010000298.1:0-4401 GCA_964571945.1 uncultured Pseudomonadales bacterium | reverse complement strand
CGACTCTTATAGCTTCAACGTATAGGCACGTTGTTGTTGCTAACGACAAAAACACATTGCAGTTTATCGACAGTGCTGTATTAAGCGGCGGAACAATTGTATCCACGGCTCCGATTTTAGGCACAGGGGATAATGCATCGGTAAATTGCGGCGGTGGCGACAATGCCAAAGTCACGGTCACCCTTAACCAGCCGGACCTGTTAGCATCCAGGACTGACAATTATGATGATACGCTTATATTGCTGGTGGCACCTATATAACGATAGCCAAAGCCATGGATAGTGCAGTGGTGATCGGTTGGGAGTAACCCGGCGAGGCAGCTAGCGACAGGTTAATTTCCCCAACAGTGCAATGTTCTGGTGCGTGTTGTAGTCCGGAATATCGACATCGCAACTGTACTCTCTGGTTTGAACAGTTAATTTCCTAACCTTCGTATCCAGCTCTGCCTGAAACATACCGAATTCATCTGTGGTGGCAATTCCTGATACACCCTTTATCAAACCGTTAGAGACGGGATTACCCGCATGATCCGATATTTGACCAAAAACCACCACTACTCGCTTTGACCGCCAATTCATCGTGACAACATTGCCCGGATACAGGGTGGTTGATTGAACCGAATCATTAAAATTGATTAGTGAAGACCCTCTGGCTTTCAATCTAACCTGGTAAGTCTGATAAGGTGTCAGGCCAATCACCGTGTTGTCTCCAACACGAGCTTTGCCACGGACGTTTTGATTCATTAGTACATCAAAATACGAATCTTCTGCATCTCCTGCAATTTTGACAACGATTGCGCTCCTTGCGGGTGATCTGCCACCGAATGCAAAAGTGCTCTTATTCATTAGCAAAGATGTCGAAGCATTAGCAGCATAGGAGTGTGACTTTTGATCCGTGTGATAGACATTGTTAATGTTCAGGTGTCCCAGATTGGAAGCGATGTCAAGCGTACTCTCGAGGCTGCTATCTGTTCTTTCCCTGATCGCGCTGGCTGAAAAATTCACATCGCTCAGATAACGATCACCATCCTGCCATGCACTGGTTACGCTGGCCGTAGTGTCAGTCGTGCCTGGTTGATCTGATTCTCTTTCCACCAGGAACTGGGGGTTAACTTCTGTGCGCCACTTCCCTGACGCGATGCGATACTGAAACGACGCCTGAAGTAGCAAGTTATCGTTATCCTCCGTCAACTGCAGATTTGAGTAGAAGAAAGATTTCGCTAACCTGATTGGGTTAAAGTCAAATCTAAGCCCCAGATTTCTATCGGAGTCATCCGCCAACCGCTGGTTATATCGAGAGCTGATTGACAGGGTGCCTCGATCGAGAGGTGCTGACAGGTTAATAGAAGCCTGCAGTTGGGCTTCACCCAGCGAAGCCTTGACGTACTTGTCACTGGCCCAGGTCTTCTTGATACTGGAATTTATCGCCCAGGTACCTACTCTGACTCTCCCCTTGAATGAAATCCCGGAATCACCCTGGCTGCTTGCGGATATATTCGTGTGCAAGTCGTAATGTCGGCCCAGCCGGAAGAAACCGGTTTCGATCACAGCATCCCGATTCTCCAGAGCGGTACCAAATTCAACACCAAAATTGGCATTGATACGCACATTGATACCACCTCGTATGAAGGTTTCACCCTCCGATTGAGGTAGTGTACGATCAGGTTTTCGCAGTACACGTTCACCAGCCTCGAAGAAATATAGCGGTTGATCAAGTGGTGGTAATTGATTGGTTTTAGTGTAGAACCGATTCTCTTTCGTGATCCGACCCTGAGAGTCCCGGATACGCAGCTCAATATCGTATGCGCCCCCCGGTAATTCGGTCGTATCGATGATCTGATTACCCGTCTCGTACACTCTGGAGCTGATTAACCGGTTGTCTTTCAACAAATCAACACGACTACGACTGGAGAGAAAAACCTGCAAATCATTTCCGGTCGACTGATCCAGATCGTTGCGTGTATCCAGAGAGCTCGACAATCGCATTCCGGCAAAATCCCTTTGCGTAATGAAATTCAGATTGCCCGGGATAGAACGGAAGATACCCGCCTGATATTCCCGTCCTCTGAATTCACGTTGTAGCGCCAGCGTGTCTATGGTGAAGTCGTCAGTATCGGTGTAGTTGCTCTGAACGAACAGGCGATTTTCCTTATAGCTGATGGTTGTTGCGCTGCCTACATTATATGAATTGATATCACTGTCGACACCATTTAGCGAAGTATTGAATAACTGATGCAACGACAGTCCAGCGTCAGATGCAGGCAGGTACTTGTCTGTCAGTGCCGATCGAATGGCTAGTAATCTGGCCGCGATAAACAAATCCGCTCTAAACTGACTATCATCAAAAATAACTTCTACCAATTCCGGTTCGATCCGACCGCAACCGGTCTGCGTATCTCTCAGACAAACCAGTTGGGAATTGTTGCCAAGATTGATTGAAAGTGCTCTTAACAGTGGCTCAGCGTCCAGCAGATCGGGAATTCGCGAAACAATCTGATCGGGATGAAGGAATTTGATATCCGTAGGAGTAAAAGATGCCAGTGTGGAGACTAAAAATGAACCTCCATAATAGACGTCGACCTGAGTAATCTGTGGCTCCAGTAATCCTTCGAAGCCGGCTGGTACGGCTGACTTCGGTTTTCTCTTCGAATGCTGGGCTAACTCCCTGGGATTTTCCACAGGCAGCCTTTTTGGCTTTTCCGGTACCTTCGCGAGATCAGGAGTTTTCGGTTCATCCGCCAGGATGGGTTCGGTGTCCAATCCAGGCATAGATTTTGTTGCAGGGGATGCGATTGTGGATGGAGGAGTACCAGCTCCGCGGGACGACTTCATTGGTACCAGTGAAAGAGGCCTGGGTGATCCGGTTTCTGGCCAGATCAACACTGAGCTGGTCTCTGCACCGGTCTTGAAGTCAAACAGGAAACTGCTTGCAGTAGCCGGGATCGAAAAAACAAATACCGGCAACAGAGATAATGAGGCACTCCATGACGCGAAAGACATCTACTGTGAGAGCAAACTTCCTATTCAATAATCTGTTTTTTTATCCCGTCGAATGTTCGAACCGAATAAGCGAGTGGGCCATCGTATGGCAACTCTAGATCCCAGCTGTTACCGGCATAAAGTCTGCGGCTGGAAAGATCCGTGCATTTTGCGGCGTGGTCAGGCTGGCACTGTTTCCCTTCGCTTAGCAGAATATTACTATTACCGTGATTTTCGAATTTGACCAGGTTCCCCGATCTTTTCGCCAGCAATTCCGCATGCGGGGCATCTGGCTGAATGATCGTCAGGATCTGGTATGCAACGATTATTCTCAATTGGCTGGTTTCCTCCGACAGGGGGGCAACAATGGGGGTGACGTTTATCCGGTACACTCGTTCACTGTCATTATTGGCTTGAAGATTAACGATACGTATCAGCTTTTGGCCACCAGCTGGAATAACCATCTTGTTCGGTGTTGCGATCAACTTCAGTTGCTCTGGGTCATTGATTTTAACTCTGTCTTCTTCTTCGGTGCCTGGATTCAGGACACTGAATACTTCGACCTGAACATAAATTACGTCATCGCCGGTATTCGAAACCTTAACATCTTCTCGCTGCGATCCTCCCGGTTCAAAAATAACGATAGACCGGTCCACATACATCTCTGCATGCAGATCAGGGCACAGAAAACAAATAGTCAGGCCTAGCAGTGTCAGCAGGAACCGTGTACTCATAATGTCAGCCACTCAAAATTTATTCGTGTGAGTTTACCATCTTGACACAAAAATACTTAAAGAAAGATTTGCCAGCAGGTGTGTTAATGTCAATCCCCTATTGCACTAGAGCGGTGAGACAACCAGGGTCAAGTGACCAGTATAAAGCCCTGGTTCCACATTGAGTAAGTCTGGTGATTTGAAAGACACCGTCAGAGCAGACGAAACCCCGTTGCAATTGGTCCCCAGGGAAGGAAGATCGTAGTTTATTGAGGGAATACCAGCAACCAGTTCATCGGAATCAACAGCGTTACCATCTTGAAAAGAGACGTGGTAGAGCAACTGAGACCCGGTAGTACTGCGCAGGTAAAAGCTGCCGGATTGCAGGCTGGAGCCAGTTGCAGTAACCGAATATTTGTCACCAGCATTACCTTTAACACAGACTGATTCAGTGTAGTTGGAATCCACCGAGCGGTCCGTAATATCAAGTCTGACTTCACTGACGGTATTAATCTGAATCATGGGTAGCACACTGAGACTTAGCGATATACTTACTGATGACGTTTTATCCAATTCACCATGGTCTAGTGCTGCCGAGCCTATAGCGCCGGTTGAAAAGAAGAATGCAATAGTCGGCATTGTGAATAATCCTAGCAACCGCAGTTGAACACGAATATGGGGTGAGCGATGGGGCGTCACGGCAAGGCGCG
>CAZNFE010000297.1:0-4402 GCA_964571945.1 uncultured Pseudomonadales bacterium | reverse complement strand
GTTACACAGCTATATTTTTTGTGGTGATTTACATACTGGTGTTTTCCCTTTTCTGACATGGGTTTGGCGGATTCCGCGTTGCCAGGCTGTCACTGCAAGACGAAGCGTGAAAGGGTAACGCAGATGGGTCAGCGTAATATGATTAATCAGATGTTTGATCGTGAATATGCGGGAGATTCCAGATGAGTCTGGAGCTGCCAATCGAAATCGATTTGATTAAGGGATTTCTTGCATCTGATGAAGGTGAAGCCTTGTATGAGTATGCATTGGAAGCAGGATCTCTTGGGCCCTGTCTTGAGGTTGGAAGCTACTGCGGAAAGTCGACTGTTTATCTCGGTTATGCCTGTAAACTGGTGGGCTCAACGCTGTTTTCGCTTGATCATCATCGTGGTTCAGAAGAGCACCAGCCGGGTGAAGAGTACCATGATAAGGATCTGTATGATGCCGCGGAACAGCAACTAGACACTTTCAGGGAATTTCGCAAAACATTACACCGGGCAGATCTGGAAGCGTGTGTCGTACCGATTGTGGCAGCATCAATGGTTGCAGCGCGACACTGGGTAACACCACTCGGAATGGTTTTTATAGATGGTGGTCATAGTATGGAAGCTGCCATGGATGATTATCGATGCTGGATGCCACGGGTACTGAGGGGGGGTATTCTGGCGATACATGATATTTTTACGGATCCTGCCGAGGGAGGACAGGCGCCATTTACTATTTACAAGATGGCGTTAGCCTCAGGGCTGTTTGAGGCGTTGCCCCGGATTAATACGCTCGGATTGTTGCGGCGAATCGATTAAGGTAACTTCGGTGAACAGATTTGCGGCATCCGTTGCCTGGGACAGAGCATCGGCTGCGAGTAAAACTGCACCGGCCGTCCAAGTGGGTTTTTCCACCGGCCAAAGTAATTCGTCAGCGTACACATAGCCAGTCCAGTAAGATCCATCATCTGCTCTGAACTGGTGTAACCAGCTGAAAAGCTGCATAGCTTTTCCGTAGTCTCCTGCAGCAATTAACGCCATGGTCAATTCGCATGACTCCGCCACAGTAACCCAGGGTTCGTCGGATACACACTTGCTGCCATATTCATTGACCACGAATGTGTCCCAACGAGATTGTAAGTGTACATGTGCCTGTGAGCCGCGAATCACGCCTGTCATGACGGGATAGAACCAATCCATTGCAAATCGGCTTTTACTGTCCCAGGTACGATCGAAACATTCGGGATGATTGATGAGTGCGTGAGCCAGGCGCGTCCTTGCCAGATCCCAGTGTGGTACTTTTTTTTCCAGCATGGTTGCGATATTCAACGCACACTCGAGGCTTTTGTAGATACTGCTGCATCCAGTTACCAGAGAATCCTTTCGGATACCCTCAGTGGTATCAAGACACCAGTATATTTCTCCTTTATCACCCTGTAGGCTAAGCACGAATTCGATAGCGCGCTCGACCATATCCCACATCTCAGACAAAAATTCCGAATTTCTGGTAATCAGATAATAATGCCAGACACCGGTTGCCACGTAAGCAACGAAATTGGATTCCGCCCTGGTACCGTCTTCAACTTTCCCACCTTTGTATGCCGCATACCAGCTGCCGTTGGCTAGCTGATTGTCGTGCAGCCACTGGTAAGCTTGCCTCGCTGCTGCAAAGTGTTTACCGATAGTGAGACCCATGGCAGATTCAACATGATCCCATGGGTCAAGGCAGCCTCCCTCATACCAGGGAATCGCACCATCTGGTTGCTGTACTCCAGCAATATAGTCAGCGGTCGTGCGGAAATATGCCTCCGGGTAGAAGCCCATTGATACATACAATTTCGTCAATGGAACAATCCTCTAAGTTGTGGTCTTTGTTTACCGTTGTAGATTAGCACCGGGTAGCAGTCCCTTGACGAAGTACATGACCACACTTTTTCCCAGAATCGGATTTAGCGATTTCTCCAGAAAATTTGTGACCCATGGTTTTTTAATCAAATCCCAAACCAGGAATCGATGGTAAGTGGTTACAATCCATGGATTGTCATCACCATCGTGCCACAATAAACATTTTAGCCACCAATATGGAACGTGCAGTGCATGCGCCCAATGGTGACGATATTGAATCATACCGAATTTTTCGATCTCTTGTTTAAGAATTTTTGCCTTGAATATCCTAATGTGCCCACCCTCCATGGCATGATACGCATCGCTCAGTTGCCAACAAACCCACTCCGGTCCAAATCGAGGCACACTAACGGCAAACAAACCGCCAGGTTTCAGAACACGATTGATTTCTGCTAACACGGAAATGTAGTCAGGGATATGTTCGAGCACCTCAGAGCATATTACTTTATCGAAGCTGCCATCGGCAAAAGGCAGCTTGGCTCCGTCAGCAACCGAAATGAACAGCTTTTTTTTAGTGTTTTCAGGATCTTCAAATTCTGAGAATCGCTCACGGGTAGTACCAAGATCCTTAATGCTGAGATCAATACCGACTGCGACTACATTTTCAAGTGTGTAGGCGGTGATCGCATGCCGACCCTCTCCACATCCAAGATCAAGTATGCGATCACCGGCACGCAGTTTGAAATAATCAAAATTAACTGTGTGCATGGGCATCTGCCAGCACCTCATTGTAATAATCGATCATCAGGCCTGCTGTCACATCCCAACTGAATTTCTGTCGGATCCGATCCTGCCCTGCCTGTTCCAGACGCATTCTTTCCGATGGATCGTCGAGTAATTTTCTGATTGCTGATGCAATCGCGATGGAATCCCTGGTTGGCACCAGCATACCTGCGTTGCCTACTACTTCCGGCAGAGCACCGCCAGTGGTGGCAATTACAGCTCTGCCTGCAGCCATAGCTTCCCCTGCGGGTAAGCCAAATCCTTCATAGATTGAGGGAACCACAGCAATGGTTGCCTCTGCATAATATTTAACAAGTTCCTCGGTATCAATCTCACTGACAAACTTCAGCATCGAATCGATACCCAGTTCATCAATCAATTTACGGGTTGCGCTATCTTCATTAAGCTGGCCCACGATTAGCAGTTTCAAATTGGGGAAGTCAGGACGAAGAATGCCGATTGCTCTTAAAAGGTACTCGAGCCCTTTGAGGGGCGCATCAGCACTGGCTGTTGTCATGATTCTCAAAGGCAATTGTGTAACACCTGGTACTGGTTTGAATTCTTCTGTGTCGATTCCATTGTAGACAAGCTTGATTGATGCAGGGTCGATACCGAACGCTTTTGCGATATCGATGCGAGATTGTTTCGAGACGGTAACGATATGTTTAAGTTTCCTTATCACCCGCTGTTGCATATGCAGAAACCAATGCCATCTTCTGATAAGTAAACGGAGTTTTAGCGATTTTGCGCTGGCCAGTGCGATATCCCTGTCACTGGTAATCGGATGGTGTACGGTGCACACGGTAGCAAATCCTGCCTTTTGTAATTCTAACAATCCCGTACACAAGCTCTGGTTATCGTGAATGATGTCGTAATGACGGCCATGTTTTTTCAGGTACTGAACTGCTCGTCTTCCGAATGTGTACGGCTCTGGAAATCCCCCGGTGAGCATACTGAACCACTCAAAGAAATCTGTGTAGGACAGCAAATGTCTGGGGCGCAGTGCTGTGACATGATTGTCTGATTCGAATAAATTCAATCCGGGCATCTTGATAAGACGCACTCTTGAATCGAGATGTGGATACGGTTCGCCCGAAATCACATCCACGGAATGGCCCGCGTTTACCAGTGCTTTGCTAAGGTATTTGATGTAAATCCCCTGGCCACCACTGAAAGGTTTGCTTCGATAACCGAGCAGGCAGATTTTTAGAGGTTGCGGGTTGTTGCAGGGATTGTTGCAGGGATTGCTGCTCTTGTTTTGCGGTGCCTGGATTTCAGGATCCTGGTCAGGAGTTCGTTGAAACATGGTCTCCGATGGAATCCTCAGTGTCAATTCGTCAGATAATACGGCGGTTAGCAATACCTGAAATGATCAGGCTCATTTTACTGAAAGCGAAAGCCCCCGGTTCAGCCGGGGATTTAGCAATGTACGATCACTGACCCCTTTGGGGGCCATCAATCGTAATACCTCCGGCAAAGCCGGAGGATTGTTATGTCGCAGGGAATTGTACTTTTTTACAGGCGAAATGCCAACGACTGCAGCTAAGTTTATGGTTTTTTGAAAGCGAAAACCCCCGGCAAAGCCGGAGGATTGTTATTGGGAAAAACAACAGCTCAGCTGTTAGCCTAGGGATTCCTTGTCGCCTGACTGGGTGGTGTCGATATCCGATACACGTCGGGAACGTGTCCTGCCGTTGTTTTCAGTGAGTTCTCTGATCTTGAACAGATCGGCCGATTCCGTCCTTCGATCGCGATGTACTCTTCGCTCCGGCCCGAACGCAGGTGCATCA
>CAZNFE010000296.1:0-4405 GCA_964571945.1 uncultured Pseudomonadales bacterium | reverse complement strand
ACCGAACCGGGCCCAGCTGCCTCATAAAGCTAACCGACAACGCCTGCCCGCGCGGTACACTGCCTGACACAGGCAGGTGCCACATTCTTCTCGATTCGGGGGAAGCAGCCAATACAATGCTGGGCGACGTGTTGTTCATAATTAAAATAGATCTTCTTGTACGGGCACGCTTCCATACAGAAACGACTGCCTGCACAAACACTTTCATCCCGCAACACCAGACCGTCTTCGGTCTTGTGCATCGCCTTGGTCGGGCATGCTTCCACACAAGCCGGATTAGAACAGTGATTACAAAGCCTGGGCATATAAAAGTAATATGAATTCGGCCATTCACCAGCGCCCTGATCTTCATCCCAATTCATTGCCCAGCGACCTTCCCGAGGTGCCTGTGGTTCCAGGTGTACCTTTCCGGATGAACCGCCGTAGAACACTTCTTCATGGTTGAATTCGAATCCACCACCGAAGTCTGCCGGGGCAGGCTGTTGCCCGGCCCGGGGGGCATTACTTTCCTCATCATACCCGCCACCCATATTCTCCCAGCCGCGTGGTGTACCTTCACCAGGCTGGGTATTAACTGAACACCACCACTGTGCCTTTTCACTGTCCTCTCTGGTCCAGAGTACTTTACAGGCAACTGAGCAGGTCTGGCAGCCAATACACTTGTTCAGATCAACGACCCATGCCATCTGTCGGTTTTTGTTTTGCTCACTCATGTGCTAATTACTCCGTATCCAGAGGAAGCCAACCACTCACGGCGGCCAATCCTGCTCGTTCATCTTTCGATCCATTCCAGATTGCAACACCGATTTGGTTATCAGTGACTTCACCTCTGGGACCCGTAATAACGACGGCCCATCGACCGCCGTCCAGACTGGCCGACGCACCGGTAACCACATCGGCATTTTGACGCACGACACCCGGTCCCTCAGAGATCAGAGAAAGACTTTGCTCTCTGTCACCTGCCCAGTACCAGACACCCAGGGGTGTATTCTCACTACCGAGCGTACCGATTGCCTCTCCTTTGCCAACCAGGATCGCTGCAGCATCTGCAAATTCCGTATTCGGAACTTCGTCATCCTGCCACTCCAGGCGCACAAAGAGTTGCTCGCCATTATCCAGAGCGGATGCCTGTGCTTCACCGGTTTCACCGTAAGGCTTCCCCGCACGGCTAACCCGAATGTAGTCATTGGGTTGCGCCTCCAGCGGAACCGGCGACAGAGATATTGCTTCTGACGTGAGATCACGCCACACGGTTGAAGAAGGATCAATCAGGTCCTCAGCAGGACTTGCTGTTGTTTCAACTTTCATTATGCGTTCTCCACTTTTTCAAATTCACATCTCGTCCACCTGGACGCTGGAATCGGTTGCCATTCGTTCGGCATATGATTCAGGTGTCCGTATCCTCCGGCGAACCCGATCCACTTCACCATACCCGGCTCAGCTTCATTCTCTCCGCTCCAGTCGGTGTACTGGAACCCGGCCCACCCGTTGTAAGAAACTACCTGACCCGGCTTTACATTGGGTGCGACTTTTACTCTGACCTTGAAGTCACCTACATCGTTGTAGACACGAACCAGATCATCATCTTCCACACCCCGCTCTCTCGCATCATCCGGATTGACCATGATGTTCGGTTCACCACGATGCGTACCAAGGATCACTTTATTTGCCTGGTTCATCGCATGGATCGACCAGCGGTTATGCCCGGAGGTTATTCCCAATGGATAATCACCGCCAGACTTCGGATTTGGCTTGTGAGTTGGTAACTGCTCGTTGGCTTCCATAAACCAGTCGTGGTCAATGTAGAACTGAGCACGTCGGGCATAGGTAGGGAAGGGATGGCCCCGCTCTGTATGATTTCGAAACGGAACGAAGGTTTTATCCGGCTCCACGGGTGACGCCTGGGCAGAACCCATGCTGCTTACGCCCATGTCGATAAACCGGACGTGCCCTTCTTCGCGGAGCGTGTCGAGCGTGGTACCAAACGGTAAAACTCCGCATAGCACCGAATCTCTGATCCCTTCATCCTTCAGCTTTTCATTATCAAAATCACCTTCTTCATCCTGGAAGTAACCGTTCAGCGTGTATTTTTCTACCATCTCTTCCAGATTGTAGGTATCGCCATCGAAGGTTTCATACTCCGTTATGCCACGCTGCTTGCCTAATTCCTGCATCTTCTTCAGCAAACCAAGGTAGATGTCCCACTCATCCTTTGCTTCACCGGCTGGCTGCGCCGCCTGGTCGGACAGATTCAGATTTAATACATGAGGCGTTGGAATACTGAACCCAATCTTCTCGTAGTGCTGCGCCGCGGGAAGCACATAGTCCGCATACAGCGCTGTCTGACTGACTCGAAAATCGATGGTGACAATTTTCTTGAGTTTTGGCCAAAGTGTATTCAGCAATGCTGTTTTCCCACCCCGCGTGCGGCGTAACATATTGCCACCGCACTCGATCAACACCTGGGGCGGATCTTTGGGTGGCTCCCGCCACCAGCCATTATCCATGGCCTCATTCATGTAGTCATCAAATCCTCTGGGCAGCGAATCGTCTCCCCACCCGGGTGTATTCCATCGCTCGCCGTAGCCGCACTGATCGCGCCAGAACATCGCCGGTATACTTGCCACGGGCGGATTATCGAGACGCGTAATATCGCGGACCGCAATTTCCGTGGTGGCGGTTGGATCCTTGGCCTTGAAGCGTTCAAACTGCGCCTCCCTGGCTGCAATAATCGCTTCGGCTGCCTGCGCACCCGGCGCCTGTTTGGCCATCACGATTTCTTCTCCCTCGTGCATACCCGAGGCCCAGCAGCGGATGCCGGTGCCCTTCTTGCCCCAGTTACCACTGACGGCAAGTACCAGACACATGGTTCTTTCGATCAGATCACCGTGATAGAACTTACAGGCGTTATAACCGAGCATGATATTGGTACGCTTGGTCGCAACCTTGCGCGCCAGCAGTCGAATCGTGTCCGGATGCACACCCGTAATCGCCTGTTGTAATTCTGGCGTATAGTTTGCATTAATGTGGTCGCGGAGTAATTCCAATGCGGGTCGAACCTGAACCTTGCTGCCATCAGCCAGAGTCGCTTCGAATGTGCCTTGCAGTGCAATCTGCAATCCATCCAGCCGGCAATCACCACGGTTAGCTTCCTTCAGGCCACTGTCAGGATCCCACTGATACATCTGATCCTCTCTGCCTGCACCGGTAACATCGGTCTGACGGAGATACTTGCCATTATCGGAACGAACCAGATATCCCAGATCAGTCTGTTCACGGATAAATTCCCAGTCGGCTATTTCCTCTTCCAGAATAACCTGCACAATGGCCAAGCCAAATGCCGGATCTGTGGCGCCGTTAATGGATACCTGATAATCAGCGTGGGTGTGCGAAGGATTGACATCCGGAGAGATGTTTACGACTTCCGCGCCATTGTATCGAGCCTCCGCAATAAAGTGATAGAACGGGATTCGGGTAAAGACCGGATTCATATGCCAGATCAGTATCACTTCCGAATGAAACCAGTCATCTGCAGAGGAAACCGGGCTGAACTTACCAAACGTCTCATACAGGCCGATTGAAAAATCATTAATCGATCCGTTCATATCGATTCCCTGGGCACCGACGGTGGCCAGGAATTTGATGGTCGACATAACGGTAGAATATTCCGGAGTACCTTCACGAATAATGGTGTGTGCTCCATATTCCTGAATGGCGTCCAGCATCGAACCGGCAATATCGGTCAACGCATCATCCCAGCTGACTCGGTTCCACTTGCCCTCACCCCTCTCGCCAACACGCTTCAGTGGATAGAGCAAACGATCAGGACCGTACAGGGACTGGCTCCAGGATGCGCCTTTTTGACACCCCATAGGATTGAAGTCCGGTACTCCCTCTTCGATGGTATCAAAACTCCCGGACTGTTCTTCTCGCCAGACGATGCCATCTCTAACATACACACGCATCGGGCAGCAGCCCGGATAGCAGTCAACGCAATGGGAACCCCAGTACACTTCATCCCACTGCCATTTGTCTCTATAGACGTCTTCCCAGCTCTCATAAAAAGGCTCGGACTTGATAACTGCTGCCATGATGTCTCCTGGATTTCTTCTTTATTTATATACTCAGGGCTATCGATGAAACTGTTATCGATTCTTTTTTTTACCGCATGGTTTGTAATTGATATAGATCAAGAGCCATGCAAGTAGAACCGAATTCAGAACATCTCCTGCCTCATGTCAGGATACCTTCGCAAAATCACATCGAGTCCAACGGGAAACCGGTACAGGTTGCCACTCGGTTGGCAGAAAATTCAGGTGCCCGTAATCACCGGCAAACCCGATCCATTTCACCATGCCCGGTTCGGCTTCATTTTCACCGCTCCAATCGGTGTACTGAAATCCCG
>CAZNFE010000295.1:0-4410 GCA_964571945.1 uncultured Pseudomonadales bacterium | reverse complement strand
CCCGATTCAGCCCTAAACATATACCTAAATGGCTTAAGTAAGTGCCATTCGGGTCAGAGTAATGGAAAACAGTGGCCTTACATGATGCAGATCGTGTAATCTAGGCGCTTGCAATTATATGAAAAACTGTATATATATACAGTTTTATCCAAACCCTGAACCAACTTGATAACACACTTATTCCATGAAGAAAGCTGCTGATGAACTGGATCACATATTGATTCGTGGTGCCAGGGAACACAACCTGAAATCGGTAGAAGTCAAGATACCGAAACGCAAACTGGTAGTCCTTACCGGTGTATCCGGTTCCGGAAAATCTTCTCTGGCTTTTGATACCCTGTATGCCGAAGGCCAACGGCGGTATGTCGAATCTCTGTCCGCTTATGCCCGACAATTTCTCGGCCAGATGGAGAAACCGAAATACGACACCATCCGCGGCTTATCGCCAACCATTTCAATCGAGCAGAAAACGACCAGCCGCAATCCCAGATCTACCGTCGGCACCATTACGGAAATCGCCGATTATCTCCGGGTGCTCTACGCCAGGGTGGGGATTCAGCACTGCCATGTATGCGGCCAACCGGTACAGAGTCAAAGCGCGCAACACATCGCCAATGAGCTGCTGAAATTACCGGAAGGAACACGGCTATTCCTGCTGGTACCACTATTGGTAAATCGACGCGGCGAACACCGCGAGATGCTGGAAGATGCTCGAGTTCAGGGTTTTGTGCGCCTCAGAGTGGATGGCGAAATAGTGCGTTCCGATGAGATTGAAGTGCTGGATAAACGAAAGAAGCACACGGTTGAAGCGGTGATCGACCGGCTGGTTATCGGGTCTGCCATTCGCGAGCGACTCACCGAATCTGTAGAGTCTGCTCTGCAATTGGGGAGCGGCGAACTGATCGCCAGCACCGGGGATAACGACCGCATTTTTTCAGAACATTTGTCCTGCCCGGACTGTAAAGTATCATTTCCGGAATTAACTCCACAGGCTTTTTCATTTAACAGTCCCCAGGGTATGTGCCATGAATGTAATGGGCTGGGAACCCAGGTTGCGTTTGATCCGGATCTGTTGATTCCCGACAAAAATCTAGCTATCAATCAGGGTGCCCTGAAATTGCTGGGCACCATCGACCATGATCGCAACTCAGCGCGCGCAATCTTCCACCGGCAGGTGTTTGAGCAAATAGGCATACCCATCGATAAGCCGTGGAAGAAACTCGGTAAAAAACAGCAGCGAATCGTACTCCACGGAACGGGTGAAACACGTTACGAGATTGATTGGGGTCGGCACGGTATTTTCCAATCCAGATATGAGGGATTGTTACCTCGAACCATGCGGCGTTTTAAACAAACCCGATCGGATGGGATGAAGCGATGGTACTCGCAATTTATGGCCAATTCTCCCTGTACCCGCTGTCTGGGAGTGAAGCTGCGCCCGGAAAGCGCTGCTGTCCGAGTAGGAGACAGAACCATTGTCGAAGTATCCTCCTGGACCATTGACAAAACACTGGCTTTTTTTTCAAATCTTACGTTGCCTGGTGCCTCGGCGGAGATAGCCGTGGAAGTACTCAAGGAAATCTGCACGCGCCTGGAATTTCTCGTATCCGTTGGATTGTCCTACCTTTCGCTGGACCGATTGGGCCCCTCACTGTCGGGAGGTGAATCCCAGCGAATTCGGCTGGCCAGTCAAGTTGGTTCTGAATTGAGCGGCGTAATCTACATTCTCGATGAACCATCGATCGGCCTGCACCAGCGAGACAACCTGAAACTTCTCGGTACGCTGATGCGCATGCGAGATATCGGTAACACAGTGGTTGTGGTGGAGCATGATGAAGAAACCATTCGCACCGCTGACTATGTGATCGATTTCGGTCCGGGTGCCGGTGTCCAGGGTGGTCACATAGTACATGCAGGCACGCCGGGATCACTGCAGAAGAAGAAATCTTCCATTACCGGAGCCTACTTATCCGGTCGCAAATATATTGCAATCGCTCCAACTCGTCGATCAGCCGCTGGCGCCATTCGGGTGCACGGTGCGCGAGCCAATAATCTGAAGAATATCGACGTGGATTTTCCACTCGGTGTTCTCACGGCAGTGACCGGCGTATCCGGCGCAGGCAAATCTTCGCTGGTCAATGATATCCTCTACCCTGCACTGGCACGCAGATTTCACAACTCGAATCGACGGATCGGAGCCCATGACAATATCACTGGTTTGAATCAACTGGATAAAGTGGTTGCCATCGATCAAAAACCGATCGGTCGCACCCCCAGAAGCAACCCGGTGACTTACATCAAAGTATTCGATGAAATCCGGAAGTTCTTTTCCCTGCTGCCGGGGTCCAGAATGCGTGGTTACAAGCCAGGAAGATTTTCATTTAACGTTAAAGGTGGTCGTTGTGAGGCATGCCAGGGTGATGGTGTGCGCAAAATCGAAATGCACTTCCTGTCAGACGTGTATGTAAAGTGCGAAGAGTGCCATGGCAAACGATTCAATGAAGCAACGCTGGAAGTCAGGTACAAGAACCTTTCCATCTCGGATATTCTGGCACTCACGGTCGCCGAAGCCGCCGAGCACTTTTCCGAGCACCCAAGAATCCTCAATAAGCTGAAACTGCTTATGGATGTAGGACTTGACTATCTCCATCTGGGGCAGCCTTCTTCTACGCTCTCCGGTGGTGAGGCGCAACGCATCAAACTGGCACGAGAGCTATCCAAAGTAGCCACGGGCAAAACTTTCTATATTCTGGATGAACCCACCACAGGGCTTCATTTCGATGATGTGCGCAAGCTATTGGAGGTGCTGAACAGGCTGGTTGATGCCGGTAACTCTGTAACCGTTATCGAGCACAACCTGGATGTCATCAAGACTGCGGACTGGGTAATTGATCTCGGGCCAGAGGGTGGTCCGGAAGGTGGTATGCTGATCGCAGAGGGTACTCCAGAAGATGTAGCCGACATGAAAATATCCGAAACCGGCCGCTATCTGAAGCGCATTCTGCCCGGCCCGCGACGGAAAGCTGCATCTGCCTGAACTCAAGGGTACCTGCCTGATCGTACACTAGGAGCCTGACCGGGAACTGTGGCCGTAGCGAGGGGTGTGTATTTCTGTTACTTTAGGGATCTGAGAAATTTTTCTACTTAAAACCAATGGATAATTATGATCCTGCTGCCGTGGCAATCAGGCCTGCTGCCACGGTCATGCTGGTCGACGATAAACCTGACCTGAAAGTACTCATGATGCGCCGGGATGCCAATACCGTTTTTGCCGGTGGTATGTGGGTCTTCCCTGGCGGTTCAGTGGATTCAGGTGATGATCGCCACGATTTTCAGGCAATGTGTGAACACCGGTCTGATGTTGAAGCCAGCCAGCTATTGGGCTTACCGTCAGGCGGTCTTGCCTATTATATTGCAGCGATCCGTGAGTGCTTCGAAGAGGCAGGGGTACTGTTGGCAAGATATCAGGGCGCAGACCAGGCGGTGAGTCTTACCGACATCATGCATACGGAAAAATTCAAAACCTACCGTGATGATGTCAATGATGGCAAGCTGGATTTCCTGGATCTTGTGCAGGCAGAAAACCTCATTATGGATGCCGGTGAGATGCATTATATTGCACACTGGATCACTCCGGAGGGTCCACCACGCCGATTCAATGCCCGCTTTTTTATCGCACGCATGCCGAAGAACCAGATTCCCATCCATGATAGCCGAGAAACCGTGCATGCTGAATGGTTCTCACCGCAGGAAATTCTTGACCGGTTCGCGGCCGGAGAAATGGTGCTTATGACTCCCACATTGCGCATGATCAGGTCTTTATCCCTGTTCAACTCAACTGAAGAAGTGATCCGCGCAGCGGCCGCCAATCAAAGTGACGAACGGGTCAGAGTCACTTCGACAGGAGAGTTACTGTTACCGGGTGAACCGCAATACGAGAACGGCTCGCTAGAGATCGAATCTGGCTGGATTCGACTCAGACCGATGGATTGAGGACAGCGGGCTGAATGCGCTGAGATAACCCAACAAAGACACTGGAGCAGATAGAAAATGAATTTTGGCTTTACTGCAGAACAGGATTTACTCCGTGATCAGGTCCGGCGATTTCTGGATGATAACTGCGACCTGCCAAAAGTACGCGAGTTAATGAAACAATCGACTGGCTGTTCCACCGAGCTGTGGCAGCAGATCGCAGATCTTGGCTGGCTCGGATTGATCATCCCTGCCGACTTTGGTGGTGTGGGTCTTTGCTGGGAGGATCTGGTCATCGTGCTCGAAGAAACCGGCAGGTCACTGTTCCCTTCCCCATTCATATCAAACACGCTGGCTGCATCGACGCTGGTTGAGCTTGGTAGCGAAACCCAGAAAAAAAACTGGTTACCTGAGATCGCCAACGGCAGTAAAATTGCA
>CAZNFE010000294.1:0-4480 GCA_964571945.1 uncultured Pseudomonadales bacterium | reverse complement strand
GGCACTCCGGACATCCTGTTGATGATCTCCAATGATGTCATTATTTTTGACAGCCTGAGGGGTAAGATGCATCTGATTTCTCATGTTGACCCCAACATCGAGAATATCTATGACGATACCATCAAGAAGCTGGATCAGCTGGTAGCTAAATTGTCGGTGCCTATTCCGAGAGCGCGACGTCAGCCTTCACCAGGACTCTACGTTCACGAAGAAGACTTCGTTTCCAGTTATGGTGAGGCAAATTTCAAAGCAGATGTGGAAAAAATAAAAGAATATATTCTCGCCGGTGATGTGATGCAGGTAGTGCTGGCTCAGAGAATGTCCATAATCCTGGAAGCAGATCCGCTGGATCTCTATCGTGCATTGCGATCATTGAACCCGTCACCCTACATGTACTATATGAATCTGAGTGAATTCCATATCATCAGTTCGTCACCGGAAATTCTTGCCCGTCTCGATCATGGCGAAGTAACCGTCAGACCACTAGCCG
This sequence comes from uncultured Pseudomonadales bacterium, assembly GCA_964571945.1. Taxonomy (GTDB): domain Bacteria; phylum Pseudomonadota; class Gammaproteobacteria; order Pseudomonadales; family Azotimanducaceae; genus JASJXV01. Next base: position 3,990 of record CAZNFE010000294.1, on the reverse strand, counting down.
GAACCAGGAGACGCGGTGCGGATGAAAAGGAAGACCTGGCCATGGAACGGGAACTGCTGGCAGACCCGAAAGAAGTTGCCGAACATCTGATGTTGATCGATCTGGGCCGAAATGATGTAGGCCGAGTCTGTGAAATTGGAAGTGTCGAAGTGAAAGAGATGATGGCCATTGAACGCTATTCTCACGTCATGCACATCGCTTCCCATGTTACCGGAACCATTCGACCTGAATTGCATGCGATGGATCTGCTCAGGGCGACATTACCGGTCGGAACTCTCAGCGGTGCACCTAAAATCAGGGCAATTGAAATTATCGATGAACTGGAACCTGTGAAGCGCGGCATATACGGCGGCGCCGTCGGGTATCTTTCCTGGAACGGCAATATGGATACGGCCATTGCCATTCGAACCGCCGTCATCAAACAGAACAAGCTGTTTCTACAGGCTGGTGCTGGCATCGTAGCTGACTCCAATGCCAGGCAGGAGTGGCAGGAAACCATCAACAAAGCACGAGCTATATTCAATGCGGCCGCTATGGCAGAGGGTGGGCTCAATCATGAAGCAGAAGTGCAAACAAACCCACGCCGTCACAAACAGAAGTGAGTCACCGGATGTCCACGACAATTAAAGCTGGCTACAACGCCTGTCACCTGAATGCTCAAGAGCCTCTGAATCCATGTTGTTTGAGGCGGTCAGTCACTCATGATGTTTGGCAACATTTTTCGTGTACCAGCGGGCTGTTTCAGAAAAAGAGGCTCACAAGATGTTATTAATGATCGATAACTACGATTCATTTACCTTCAATATCTACCAGTACCTGGGAGAACTTGGACAACAAGTCGAAGTGTACCGAAATGATAAAATTGAACTGGATGAAATCGAACGACTGAATCCGGAAAGGATCGTGATTTCACCAGGTCCTTGTACTCCCAATGAAGCTGGTATATCGATGCGAACCATTGAACATTTCGCTGGGAAGTTGCCAATTCTCGGGATCTGCCTGGGCCACCAGAGCATCGGTCAGGTTTTTGGTGGGAAAATCGTGAGAGCAAAACGTGTCATGCACGGGAAAACTTCAATGATCTGGCATAATAACGAGGGGGTTTTTGCCGGAATTGAAAATCCCTTTGAAGCAACCAGATATCACTCGCTGGTGATTGACCAGGCCACGTTACCAGACTGTCTGCAGATTACGGCCTGGACAAAAAACAGCGAAGGTGAGCTCGACGAAATCATGGCAGTGAAGCATCGAACCCAGCAGATCGAAGGAGTGCAATTTCACCCCGAATCTATCCTCACCAAACCGGGTCACGAACTGCTCAGGAATTTTCTAACAAGTACGAAGAAACAGGATGACCAAAATGGATATGCCGACTGCAATTAAACAGGCCGTAGCTCGGCAAAATCTCTCAAGAAAAGAGATGGCCGAAGTCATGCAGCTTATCATGACAGGAAATTCCACGGATGCACAGACTGGAGGATTTCTAATTGCTCTGCAAATGAAAGGTGAGACAGTCGACGAAATTATTGGCGCAGCCCAGGTGATGCGCTCTCTGGCTACTACTGTTGATGTAAACCCGGAACATCTGGTTGATACCTGTGGAACCGGCGGTAGTGGTTCAGGGAAATTCAATGTCTCGACTGCCAGCGCTATTGTGGCTGCAGCCGCTGGAGCCACGGTTGCTAAACATGGTAATCGAGCCGCCTCCAGCAAAGTCGGCAGCGCGGATTTGCTGGAAGCAGCGGGGGTAAAACTTGACCTGACTCCTGCTCAGGTTGCTCGGTGTATTGAATCCGTTGGGGTTGGATTTTTGTTCGCCGTTAAGTACCACACCGCCATGAAATATGCTATCGGACCCAGAAAAGAAATGGCTGTGCGAACCATATTTAATCTTCTCGGACCACTGACCAATCCGGCCAATGCGCCTAATCAGGTGTTGGGTGTATTCGATGGGAAATGGGTCAGGCCTCTGGCGGAAGTCTTGAAAACACTGGGTAGCAAACATGTGCTCGTCGTGCATTCAGAAGACAACCTGGACGAAATCAGCATCTCCGAAAACACTCACATCGCGGAACTAAAAGAGGGCGAAATCACCGAGTACATTGTGTCCCCGGAATCCTTAGGCATGCAACAATCCCCTTTGACGAATCTCGTCATTAACTCGGCAAAGGAAAGTCTGGAGATGACCAACAGAGCACTAGGGGGGACAGGTGGTGCTGCAACAGACGTCGTACTGCTCAACGCAGGAGCCGCGATTTATGCAGCAAATTGCTGCGCGAATCTCTCCCAGGGTATTGAAATGGCTCGTGACGCAATTACTACCGGCCTGGCAACCGAGAAACTGAAACAACTGGTCGACTTCAGTCAACATGCAGGTCTCGAATGAATCGACCGACTATTCTGCAAAAAATCCTGGATCGAAAACTGGTCGAAGTAACTGAGCGAAAGCAGCGGTTACCATTTGAGAAATTAAGAGATCGACTCGATACTGCCAGGACAGTGCGGGGATTTGCAGATGCTCTCGAACATCAGACCCGGCAAGGTCTTGCTGCGGTAATTGCGGAGATCAAAAAAGCTTCACCCAGCAAAGGCATCATCCGGGAAAGTTACTTCCCCGATCGGATAGCCGCCAGTTATCAATCTGGTGGTGCTACCTGCCTATCCGTTCTTACTGACGCAGATTTCTTTTTGGGCGCAGACGATCATCTCAAACAAGCCAGAGATCATTGCGACCTGCCAGTGCTGCGAAAAGATTTTATTGTTGACCCATATCAGGTGTATGAAACCAGATATCTGGGTGCCGATTGTATATTGTTGATCGTATCTGCGCTGCGCCGAAAACAGCTGGAAGAACTGTACAATCTCGCTGCAACTATTGATCTGGATGTGCTGATAGAAGTGCACGATGCAGATGAACTGAGATGTGCTCAAGAGTTAAACCCCCGCTTGATCGGCATCAATAATCGCAATCTACAAACCTTCGAAACTAGCCTCTCGACAACCTGGAATCTGCTCCCCGAAATCAGCAGGAATACGCTGGTAGTTACTGAAAGCGGCATACATACCAGGGATGATGTAACACAGATGCTGGAACGGGGAGTGATGGCTTTTCTGGTGGGCGAGGCATTTATGCGTGCGGAATCTCCCGGCGAGAAGCTGCACCAATTATTTTTTTAGCGAAAACTTATTCTTACACCCCTTCCAGAAAGAAACCCTAGCGGGTTCCAAACACGACCATCGTTTTACCCTTGACTGAAACCAGTCCCTGGTCCTCAAGGGTTTTCAATACGCGCCCGGCCATTTCTCTTGAACAACCGACAATCCGGCCAATTTCCTGTCGAGTGATTTTGATCTGCATCCCATCAGGATGAGTAATCGCGTCAGGTTCTTTGCTTAAATCCAGAAGTGTTCTCGCCACCCGACCGGTGACATCCAGGAATGCCAGGTCACCCACCTTCTGGGTGGTCTTCTCCAGCCTGTCCACCAGCTGACTACTGATTGCATACAGCATGGAACTATCCTTGACCGTCAACTCCGCAAACTTGGCGTAACTGACCTCAGCGACCTCACAGTCTGTTTTCGCTTTGACCCAGGCAGTTCTGATATCTTCACCAAAGAGACCCATCTCACCGATGAAATCGCCCTCATTCAAATACGCAACGATAATCTCTTTGCCGTGTTCGTCCTCGATGAATACCGTCACTGAGCCCTCGGTGATGTAATAGAGGGATTTGCTTTCTTCACCAGCAATTATAATGGTGGTATTGCGGGCATAGCGTCGCCGATGCGCCACAGCAAGGAAGCCTTCCAGGTTCTCTATTCTTGGGGCATTGAGTGACAGACTTACCATTTCCCGTATTCAGTCCTCTCTTGTTGAAACCGGCTAACTAGTTCCTGTCCGGAAACTAAGGTTTCCGTCCTCTTTGAGAGAGACCGCAGTCCGAGGAATCAGTGCGTGACCTGCTCATGCATCTGGGGTTCAGGTGTCAC
>CAZNFE010000293.1:0-4510 GCA_964571945.1 uncultured Pseudomonadales bacterium | reverse complement strand
AGACATCTGCATGAGTGGCCTCTATAGTTGACTGAGTCTGAAGTCTAGTCCATGTCGCAGCGGAAAGTTGGACAGAATAACTGCTGAGGTCCCGGTTTGGCGATATAATTGCGCTTTGAAACCACTGTCTGGAGCGAGTCCCTGATCGTGTCTGAACGTAACCAAGATAGGAAACTGGCCCAGGCGTCGATTGCCAATCTATACAGGATCTTTACTGCATCCGAACAACCCGGTTCGACTCTGGCGCGTATAGAAGAAGAAATCTCCAGTAATTTACTGGGTTTCCTGCAGGACAATATTGTCGCCAGCCGGAAAGAAATTACCGAACTCGAACGCAGCTTTGCAGATGCGACAATTCCGGAAAAACCTATTTTCGTCTCCGAACAAGCGGAGTTTCTACTCGATAAACTGGTTGCCGAGTCAGTGCATACGGCGTCACCCGGATTTGTTGGACACATGACCTCGGTCTTTCCCTATTTCATGCTGCCATTATCCAAGATAATGATCGCTCTGAATCAGAATGTCGTGAAGACAGAAACATCGAAAGCGTTCACACCGCTGGAGCGACAGGTGATTGCCATGATTCACCGGCTGGTGTATGCCGCTGAGGATACCTTCTATGCTGAAAACATGCATCAAAGCAACCAGTCTCTGGGGGCGTTCTGTTCGGGAGGTACACTGGCGAACCTGACGGCTTTGTGGGTAGCACGTAATAACGCCTTCAAGCCGCAAGGGAGTTTTACGGGAATACGTGAAGAAGGATTGATGGCGGCACTGCGGTATGGTGATTACGAGGGTGCGGCGATTCTTGTCTCTGAACGTGGGCACTATTCACTCATCAAAGCGGCGGATCTGCTGGGTATCGGCAGAGATCAGATAATTCCGGTAACAACCGATGTACATAACCGGATCGATTTGAGCGAGTTGGAGAAAAAGCTGATTCGACTGGGTAAAGAGCGGATCAAGGTCATAGCAGTTGTCGGTATTGCAGGTACCACCGAAACAGGTAATGTTGACCCATTGCATAAAATGGCAGAAATCACAACGGAACATCGTTGCCATTTTCATGTTGATGCCGCATGGGGTGGGCCAACACTCTTTTCCAGTACCTACAAACACTTGCTCAAAGGAATCGAGAAGGCAGACTCGGTTTCGATTGATGCGCACAAGCAGCTTTATGTCCCGCTAGGTGCCGGAATCGTGGTGTTCCGAAAACCGGAGCTGAGCAGAGAAATTGTACAACATGCCAATTATGTGATCAGGAAAGGCTCAAAAGATCTGGGTTCGTTAACCCTGGAGGGGTCCAGGGCAGGCATGGCGATGCTGGTGCACTCCGGTTTGAAAATAATCGGGCGTCAGGGATATCAACTACTGATTGATATGGGAATTGAGAAAGCTGCTCGTTTTGCTCGAATGGTTGAGGCAAATCCGTATTTTGAATTGATGACGCAACCGGAACTTAATATTCTCACGTACCGGTACAATCCGCCAGAGATAGCGGAAAGACTTGCGATTGCTGATATAGCAGATGTCAGATTACTCAATGAACAATTGAATGAACTAAATTGGTCTTTGCAGAAAGTACAGCGAGAAATGGGTAAGTCATTTGTATCCAGGACGATACTAAAACCAGCCAGGTATGGAAGGCAGCAGATACACGTGCTGCGCGTGGTTCTGGCTAACCCCTTGACGACAGATCAGATACTGGCAGATATGTTACAGGAACAGATTGAAATAGTGGCTGCACAGCCATTTCAGTAGATCAAGCCACGAGGAATCGATCAACGGAAGGTGCGCGCAATGGATAATCTGAGTGCCCGGATAATCAGCAAGATTGATAGAGATCGCACACATGGTGCCAGTCAGTTGGCTATTATGGGCCTTGAAGGTTTGAAATCATTTGCCGGTTCCTGGCAAGGTGATCGTGTCAAAGAATTTTGTGAAGAACTGCAACTGCTGATCGAAGCATTGCGAATAGTAAGGCCCAGCATGGCGGCAATTGCTAATCTGGTGGAGCGATTTCAGTACCAGTTCGAGTTCCTGTATTCAGGTACTCTCGATGAAGTACGGGCATCGGCTATTGAGATTGCTGAAGTGCTTGTGCAGGATACGACAGACGCATCAGCGCAAACAGCACGAACGATGGCGGGACTTATCAATGACCATGAAGTTTTGATGACACACAGCCTGAGTTCGTTGATAAAGAGTGTTCTTGGTCTGGTCGTAGATAAATCGGTGCACGTGGTTGTAACCGAATCAAGGCCAGGCAATGAAGGCTTGCTGCTTGCTGAATATCTGTCAACGAAGGCGATTGAAACCATCTATATTACTGATGCACAGGTGGGTTTGTGGGTGCCGAAAGCAGACAAGATAGTAATTGGTGCTGATACGATTCTTGCCGATGGTGCGGTAGTTAATAAAGCTGGAACCTATTTGTTAGCACTGGCTGCCAGGGAACATGATATTCCGGTCTATGTGGGTTGTGAGAGTTATAAGTGGTCGAAGGTCAGCAAAGATCAGGTTGCGCTGGAAGAAATGGATCCTGACGAATTACAAATGCCGCCATTGGATGGTGTGCTAGCCAGGAATATCTATTTCGATATTACCCCGGCAGAGTTGATTACTGCATGGGTATCTGAACAAGGTGTTGAAAGAGAATGGTGACATAAGAAAAGAGACGCGGCTCTGGGGAACAGTGTATTCCAGAGAGCTGCAACATCGGTCCTTCTGAGCACCAGGTATTTAAGACCCGAGGACTCATTGAAATGGTTATGAATTCACCATTGGATGGAATATTGGTTGTGGCACTGGAACAGGCTGTTGCTGCACCTTATTGCACTTCACGATTGTCGGATGCGGGCGCCAGAGTAATCAAGGTTGAAAGACCGGAGGGAGACTTCGCTCGTAATTATGATCAGGTGGCAAGAGGACAGAGCGCGTATTTTGTCTGGCTGAATCGCGGTAAGGAATCTTTGATAGCCGATCTCAAGAATGCAGATGACAAGGCGCTTGTATCAAACATTATTTCGAAAGCAGATGTATTTATACAGAATCTTGCACCCGGCGCGGCAGAGCGGCTTGGATTCGGCAGCGAGGGATTACGAAAGATTCATCCCAGGCTGATCACAGTGGATATCTCGGGATATGGCGAAACCGGGCCCTATCGCGACATGAAAGCCTATGATCTGCTGGTGCAGAGTGAGTCCGCGCTGGCATCTATTACCGGCGGTGCGTCGGAGCCCGGCAGAGTCGGGGTATCCGTTTGTGATATATCCTGCGGTATGTACGCCCATGCAGCCATCCTGGAGGCATTAATCGAGAGAGATATGGCTGGTAATGGTACCGGCCAGGGGAAAGGCATCAAAGTATCGTTGTTCGATAGTATTGCAGACTGGATGACGGTACCGCTGCTACACCAGGATTATGGTGGACAGGCGCCCCAGCGGGTTGGTTTGAATCATCCCTCTATTGCGCCTTATGGAGCTTACTACTGTCAACAAAACGAGCAGCTCGTGCTGGCGATTCAGAATGAGCGAGAGTGGGCTGATTTTTGTAATTTCGTATTGCAGAAACCTGGCCTTATCACAGATCCGCGATTTCACAGGAATGTGAATCGCTGTGAACATCGACAGGCACTGGACAGGGAAATTAATGCGGTATTCAGTACTTGTAGCAAGGAGTCACTGGTTACCCGATTGACAACGGGAAAAATTGCCTTCGGTGTGCTTAATTCGGTTGCAGAATTTTCGAGTCATCCGCATTTGCGACGTACAGATATGGACACGCCTGCAGGCACTGTTAAAGTCGTTAGCCCACCTGCTGAGTTTTCTACCGGCGAACGAACAATGGGTGCTGTACCCTCCCTGGGAGAGCACAATCAGACCATAAGAGACGAGTTTCAAGACTTAAATGAGGCATAGTGAACGTTTGATATAAATTCAAACGCAACGGAATGAGCAAAGAGCGGCGTGGGAATCTATTGTGCTGTGACTAGCGCCAGGGATGGACGCGGGATGGGCCAGGGAAGGCCCACGGAACAGAACAATAGATTCCCAGGCCACTCTTGGCGGCACACCGCCAATTGAGACATTTAAGAGCAGATCCAATCCCATTCCTATCGACATCCAACATCCTTGTCTCAAGTATGGCTACTTTTAATAACCTCGTTAGACTGAGAGAAAAACCGAGGAGAGGGGATATGCTTTTTCGTTATGCCAATCAGTTCTGACTATCGTTCTTTTGCTCATGGGAGAACAGCGACCTGATCATATAGCCGATCATTCTGAAGGTCATGGCCATCCTGACAATGCCCCAGAATTCCGAGAAAGTCATCAGCGCTTTGGCATCCCATGCACCGAATTTCCCGGTCACCTGGATGGCACCATCCACCGGCTCGAGCTTTTCGAAGGTGATAATAAACTTTCCGGCCGGTGAGTTGATTTTCATGGTACCTTAATCCTCTGTAGCAGAACTGTCTTGCACAAAAGATAGCATCGTGCACTCGAACGAC
>CAZNFE010000292.1:0-4510 GCA_964571945.1 uncultured Pseudomonadales bacterium | reverse complement strand
CTGGCATCCCAATTATATGCCCGCCGGGCATTCTCGACAAAAAATCCTGATTTAACGCTTTCCCGTAAGCCGATTGCTTCAATTTCATCGCGGCCTCTTTCCCAGGGGATGGTTGGATATTCGGTACCGAACATCATCTTGTCTCTGCCTCGGGTATTAATGAACTGTACAAATTGCGGCGGCCAGTATTTAGGTGCTACAGATGTACAGGACATATATACATTGTCCCAGTGAGCGATGGTTGAAATTGCCTCATCAATCCACGGTTGTCCGCAATGGGTCATGATCATTCGCAACTCCTGAAAATGGAACGCTACCTCATCATATTGAAGCGGGTTCTGTACCCATCCGGGTAACCGGGGACCAGGCATTCCCGCATTCATACTGACGGCAATGTCCAGTTCCAGTGCTTTCACATAGAACGGCCAGTACACCCGATCCGTGGGCGGCAGTGAATAACGAAATGGCGGCATCCGCAAACAGCGGACCCCATATTTATCGTGGTATTCAACCACTCGCCGGATTTCTGAAATTCCCAATAGCGGATTCACAATCATGGCCGGAAGGATCTTATCGGGATATGCAGCGTGTGCCTTGCCTACCCACTCAGCATGATCCGGTTCCATAATCACCAGCACACATGCACCGATATTCGCCTGCTCCAGTTGCGCCAGCAGATCTTCAGGCGTCTTGATGGCGGGACGATCCTGCAAGTCCTTGAACAGATAACCCAGCGCCTGATCAGTCCCGGTAGAGAGAAAGCTCGAATTTATCAACGAATCAATTGCGCGAATCATCATTGCTCTATCCTGTATGCTGCAGCGTGTATTACCATATTACCAAACTGAAAAGGGGATGGAGTTGAAAAAGAGAGCAGCCAGTGATTGATGCACAGGCAAGGCGTCTGGTTGACCCGATATTGAATCTGGTTGCCAGAGCGATAATCAAAACCGGGCTATCCGCTAATGTCATAACCGTAGGCGGGTTCCTGATTGGCCTTACTGCCATTCCACTGATCGGATTTCACCAGTATGGATTGGCGCTTACCGTTATTCTCTGCAATCGATTTATGGATGGCCTGGATGGTGCTGTGGCCAGACAGACTTCGATTACCGAAGTCGGCGGATTTCTGGATATTGTGCTGGATTTTATCTTTTATTCTGCCGTGGTGTTCGGATTTGCACTGGCTAACCCGGATCAGGCTACCTGCGCGGCATTTCTGATTTTCAGTTTTGTTGGTACAGGCTCATCTTTTCTGGGTTTCGCTGTATTTGCTGCCCGACATCATTTTACAACCGATATTCGTGGGTCAAAATCGCTCTATTATTTAGGTGGACTGACTGAAGGAACAGAGACCATTGCACTGTTTGTACTCATGTGCCTGTTCCCTGCCTGGTTCGGTTCTCTGGCAATTGTTTTTGGTATTCTCTGCTGGTTCACCACTGCCAGCCGAATTTATTATGCCTGGATTAAACTCGCAGAAGTCTGATTGGCATAAGTCAGACCCGGGCAGCTTCCAGATCCCGACGCACGTATTTGGCTGAAAACATGTAGCAGATGAACGCCGCTATATCGAACATGGCCACCAGTAAAAGTGCCCATCGAAGAGATTCCGATGTATCCAGTTTACTGCCATTGAATTGAACCAGAATATCAGTAACAAACATCAGTCCTCCTTCTCCGGAAAACGAGCTGGATAGCACACCAACCAGCCAGGGGCCAATCCCCATACCGATAATGTTCAGCACAAACAGCAATATTGCTGCTGCAACTGCCCGCATGCGAACACTGACTAATCGCTGCGTGGTACCAAATGCTGGCCCCAGATAAGTGGAGGAGAGAAATGTTGCGAATGCAAACATGAACAATGTCAGATAGGTGTTATCCGTTCTGTAAGCCACGATCTGGAATGGCAACATTGCAATTGTCGCCATGCCCGGCAACCACATGTACCATCGATCATCACCGGTCTTGTCAGCCACCCTGTCAGCAAACCAACCACCAAAAAAAGTTCCCATTGCTGCGGGAATTCCCAGCACTGCCAACCATGTGCCAGCCACTCCCGGGTCAAGATCGTGGGGAAACCTGCGCAGAAACGAACCATTCCAGCCACCCAGACCATAACCAACCAGTGAATGGAAAGCGGTAGCGAATGCCAGCCACCAGAAAGCCGAACGAGTCTTGAGCGCAGCGAACACCTCTCTGAGCGGCGGCGCCTTGTCTTCCTCCCGGTGAATATGATTGGGATCGGACATTCCCCTTCGAGGTTCCCTCAGCGTAAACTGAACCACGATGGCCAGCAGGATGCCGGGTATACCTACCAGCATGAAAGTGGTACGCCAACTTAGTAGCTGATCGCCCCAGCCACCAATGATAAAGCCGATCGCGCTGCCGACTGGAATACCCAGAGAGTAGATCGCTAAAGCGGTGGCTCGCTTATGGGGTGGAAAGTAATCGGAAATCAGTGAATGGGAAGGTGGACTGGCACCTGCTTCACCCACACCCACCCCAATCCGGAGTGTCATCAGCCAGGCAAATGTCGTTGCTAACCCGCACATTGCCGTCATACCGCTCCACACTACCAGTGACATCGCCAGGATTGACTTTCGAATCCACCTGTCAGCCCATGCGGCAAGGGGTATACCGAGTGTTGAGTAGAAGATTGCGAAGGCAACTCCACCAAGCATCCCGAGTTGCGTATCCGTAAGATTTAAATCAGCTTTGATGGAATCCTGTAATATTGCCAGGATCTGGCGATCGATGAAGTTAAATACATAGACCACGACCAGCATGAAAAGTACATAGTTTCGGTAACTGTTGGTTACTTCCTCCCTGTCATTGGCTACCGATAACTCGACACCATCTGCTAGTTCTTCAACCACGACTCAATCCTCATCATCCGTCTCAAATTACTCAGTCAATCCACCCATACACATGTATTTAATCTCAAGATAGTCATCCATCCCGTATTTGGATCCTTCTCTGCCGTTACCTGACTCCTTGACGCCGCCAAAAGGTGCCATCTCATTGGAAACAGCCCCCTCGTTAATCCCGACAATGCCGTAATCCAGTCCTTCAGCAACCCGCCAGACTCGCCCTATGTCTCTGGTATAAAAATAGGAAGCTAACCCGAACTCCGTATCATTGGCCATCTCGATGGCCTGCTGCTCTGTTTCAAACCTTGTCACCGGTGAAACGGGGCCGAAGATCTCATTACGATAAACGGGCATATCAGGAGTGACTTCCGTCAGGATCGTTGGCTGGTAAAAACATTCACCCAGTTCGTGCCGGTGACCTCCGACGACAGCCTTGGCTCCGACTTTAACAGAATCCTGCACCAATTTGTCAACATCTTCTGCGGCTTTCACATTCACCAGTGGACCGGTGGTGACTCCTGCAACCATGCCATTGCCTACCTGCAACGCGCGTGTTGCCTGAATCAGTTTCTCCACAAACCTGTCATACACTCCCGCCTGCACCAGAAATCGATTGGTACAAACACAGGTCTGACCGGCATTGCGGTATTTCGATAGCATGGCTCCGGCTAATGCAGCATCCAGGTCAGCATCATCAAAGACTATGAAGGGGGCATTGCCGCCCAGTTCCATGGATATTTTCTTCATCGTCGCAGTACACTGCGCCGCCAGCATCTTCCCCACTGAGGTTGACCCGGTGAAAGTCAGCTTTCGCACAGCCGGATTCCCGGTTAGTTCAGCACCGATGGCACCGGTAGCGCCCGCTACCACGTTTATTGCACCAGCCGGAATACCGGCTCGATCCGCCAATTCAGCCATAGCAAAGGCAGAGAGAGGCGTCTCGGATGCCGGTTTAATCACAATCGTACAGCCGGCAGCCAGTGCCGGTGCAGCTTTTCGGGTAATCATGGCATTCGGGAAATTCCAGGGAGTGATGGCTGCCACAACACCCACCGGCTGTTTAATACATACGATTCGTTTATCCGGAGCAGGCCCGGGTATCACATCACCTTCAACGCGTTTTGCCTGCTCCGCGAACCATTCCACGTAGGCTGCACCATAGGCAATTTCACCACGTGATTCGGCCAGCACCTTACCTTGTTCTGCGGTCATAATGATCGCCAGGTCTTCCTGATTTTCCATCATCAGTTCATACCAGCGTCGCACGATATTGGACCTCTCTTTGGCAGTTCGATGCCGCCATTCCTGCAGAGAATTTTCAGCAGCCAAAATTGCTCTCCTGGTCTCCACAGCGCCCACTTTTGCTACAGCAGTAATCACGGTTCCGTCAGCAGGATTGCGTATTTCATAAGTCGAACCATCGTCTGCATCCTGCCATTGACCGCCAATATATGCCTTGTTTTTCAGGAGAGACGGATCTTTCAGTGTTAGTGTCATCATGCAATTACTCCGTAATTTCCAGTCATCATCGATATCCCTGCACAACCATACGACAGATGGGCTGGTCATGGTGCGCAGATCTCTGTTTACCATCGAGGCGCCCATTGTGCAGTACGCCGCATTGAAATTCATCC
>CAZNFE010000291.1:0-4526 GCA_964571945.1 uncultured Pseudomonadales bacterium | reverse complement strand
CCTGGTATTGGGCGGTGTTCATGGCGTCGGCCGCGGTGTTAATTGGCCCGATGGGTATTCCACGGCTGGCAGCACGGTGATGCAACTCATCCTTTTTTTGGGTCAGCATCCACTCGGTGATCAATGGCGCAATCTCCATCAGATGATGCGATCGATACACCCGATCATCCCATTCTTTGCTGGCACACCAGTCCGGATTGCCCATCAGATCGGCCAGAGCTCTGAAGTGATGATCATCCAATGCATTGAGTATCACGTAACCATCGCTGGTCTGCATACGGCCCATGGCAGGTGGGCGGTCCGGCAGACGGCTCCAGGTTGTTTTGTGATAGAACGAAGCAGCCACACTCGGCGCCATCATGGCCAGCATCACTTCCTGCAGCGAGATGTCGATCAGGCAGCCCTTTCCCGAATTACGCTGGGCCACCACTGCGGCGCAACTGGCAAGTGCTGCGGCAATGCCACCGTGATAGCCAACCGGGTAGCCACCCATCTTGACCGGTGCGCGATTCAGATCGGTCACTCTCACTGGCATCAGATTTCCCAGGCCACCGGCATGGATCAGCGTTAATTCATCCCCCGGCACACCCTGCCTTGGACCCGACAGCCCGTAGGGTGTGATGACCGTGTAGATTAAACGAGGATTGAGTTGTTGCAGTGCATCCCATCCCATTCCCAGGCCAGCCAGTATTCCGGGTGAATGGTTGTCGATCAACAGATCGCACCATTTGATCAGCTTCCTGAATTCAGCCAGGTCGCTGCCAACCTGCAGGTCCAGTACCATGCTGCGCTTGCTGGTATTGTTATACAGGAACAGCGCGCTCTGTTCCGGGTCGGGGCCGCTCTTTGGAAAGGGACCTTCGGCACGGGACGGGTCACCACCGGGCGGTTCCACCTTGATGACATCGGCGCCCATATCGCCCAGCAGTTTGCCGCAGTAAGGACCCGAGACCATGGTTGAAAACTCCAGTACTTTAACGCCATCCAGTGCCATCCTGCTCATTTGTTAACTACCCTTTATTCCTGAATTACAGTGGCACCACTATATACAAACCTGTTCACAAAGTAGAATTGGCAACAAACCAACATGGGACAAAAAGGATTGATCTATGAAGCTTGCAGGAAAAACGGCCATTGTCACCGGCGGCAGCAGAGGAATCGGAAAACAGATCTGCCTGACCCTGGCAGCAGCAGGAGCGAATGTGGTGGTTGCTGCACGGACAGAACAGGAGGGTAAGCGCCTGGCCGGGACCATCCATCAGACAGCCCGGGAAATTAAGCAACAGGGCGGCAGGGCACTGGCCGTTCGTACCGACATTACCGTGGATCAGGACGTCGATCAGATGGTTGCTGCCTGCTTGAATGAGTTCGGGCGCATCGATATTCTGGTGAATGATGCAGCGGCAAATTTCAATGCCACGGTAAACGAGCTGACCATCAAACGATGGGATGTCATGATGAATGTTAACCTGAGGGGTACATTTGTCTGTACCAAGGCTGTATTACCGACCATGATCGAACAGAAGAGCGGCAACATAATCGCCATGACTTCTATCGCCGCCAAACGCAAAGCACCCCCGGGTGAAGTATGTTATGCCATCACCAAGACAGGAATTGAGCTGTTTTGCTGGGGGTTGGCCAAAGAGGTAAAGGAGCATAACATCGCGGTTAATGACCTGTATCCCACCGGCGGCGTACTTACTGACGGATTCAAAGAGGTGTTCCGAAAGCAGAATTTCGGTCAGGATCTTCTGGACCGGATGAGTCGGCCCGAAGAGATTGCTGAAGCGGCACTGTGGCTGGCCCAACAGGATGCCGATTCGTTTACCGGACATTCGGTCACCCATGAAGAAGTACACGAACTGATGCAGTGATCAGGCAACCTGGTAATTAGGGGTTGTCGTTAAAAATAATGACCGGAATAATACGAAAAAAAACCGCTATGACTAAAGCAGCCTTATCAGATATCACCGTGGTTGAATTAGCCGGGGGCGTTGCCGGTCCCTATTGCGCTCGTCTGCTCGCCGCGCATGGCGCACGGATTATCAAGATCGAGCCTCCGGAAACAGGCGACTGGGCCCGGAGATTACTGCCACGCGTTGCAGGAGTGAAAGAAGGGGATCACAGCGGATTATTTGCCTGGCTCAATGCCAATAAAGAAAGCATCGCGCTGGATGCCGACAGCAGGCAAGATGCCGATATCATTCGACAGATCTGTCGTCACGCGCAAGTGGTGATTGATGATCGACTGGATGATCAGCGCCGCGCCGCAGGGCTGGATGCACTGAGTCTGCAGAAGGTGAATCCGGGGTTGATGCTTTGTAACGTCACCTGGTTTGGTCAGCATGGGCCCTATCGTGATTATGCCGGTGGTGATGCAGTGTGTGCAGCCTTATCCGGTCTTGCGTTTGGTATCGGTGAAGCCGATGGTCCACCGATATTGCCTTCCGGCTACGGTCCGCAGGTCATTGCAGGAGTGACCGCGGCAGTTTCCGTGATGACAGCCTTGTTGGGACAGGGTGAAAACGAGCGCGGTGAACAGATTGATCTCAGTATTCAGGAAGCCTTGCTGATATTGACGGAAACCGGAGCAATTGCACGTTCCTATGAAATGGACTCCATCCCGCAGCGGTATGGAATTAATCTGTTTCCGCCGACCTTTCCGATGGGTGTATATCGATGTGCTGACGGCTGGGTTGGGGTGACAGCACTAACGCCAGCGCAGTGGCGGGCATTTTGTAGTTTGCTGGAGATACCCGGCGCTGGTGATGATCCCCGCTTTTTCACCAGTCTTGACCGCTTTATTGCGGCAGATGAACTGGATGAGCTAATTTGCCCCCGAACACTCAATTGGTCAGCACGTGAGCTGGTTGAGCAGGGTCAGGCAGTGCGTATACCGCTGGCCCTGGTGCCGACACCCGATGAGATACTGGTCCAGCCAGAGTTTGTCGAGCGTGGCGGTTTGTCCACCCATACGCTTTCAAATCACCGGCAGTTCCAGGCGCCGGGCATCCCGTTCCGGCTGGAACAGACCCCGGGTAACGGCAGTGGTAACGCCCCGGGTCTGGATCAGCATCGCCAGGAGATTCTTCAATTTTGTTCACCGCAAGCAGTGACGAAGGAAAATCCAGCAGTTAAGGATGGCCCTGTCAGGCCAATGTCCGCACCAAAAACGATGCCGCTGGCAGGTCTGCGAATTATCGATCTCTCCAAGGGATGGTCCGGACCCCTGGCTGCAAGGCTCTGTGCGGATCTGGGTGCTGAGGTAATCAAGGTGGAAGATTGCCGTTATCCTGACTGGTGGCGCGGATGGGAAAGTACCCCGGAGTGGGTGGCGCAACGCGATTACGAGAAGAGCCCTGCTTTTAATTCGATGAACCGTAACAAGTACGGGATCACGCTTGATCTGACCAGCAAGGAGGGTACAGATATACTGAAACGTCTGGTCGCGGATGCGGATGCGGTTATTGAAAACTACACATCTACCGTGCTGCGCGAACTGGCGCTTGATTACGCGCATCTCAGCAAGGTCAATCCAGACATTGTCATGATTTCGATGACCGCCTATGGCATGTCGAGCCCCTGGTCCCATCATCGGGCCTACGGTTCAACTGTGGAACAGGCAGCGGGGTTGCCGCATCTCAATGGACAAACGGAATGGCCTCCAACTCACCAGCACGTTGCACTGGGAGATGCCGTCTCTGGAATCAACGCCGCTGTGGCCCTGTTGATCGGGCTCTATCACAAGCAACAAACCGGAATGGGACAGTTTATCGACTTGAGCCAGGTTGAATGTTTGTTACCGCTTGGTGCCCACGGCATTATCGAATATTCTGCTAACGAAAAATATTGGCCGCGACTCGGGAGCAGGCATCCGGAGTTTGCTCCTCATGGGGTTTATTCCTGCCATGGTGAAGAATCCTGGCTCGCCATCACCTGTTTCTCAAACCGTCAATGGCAGGCACTGGTGCATGTGCTGGGAATGGATGAGATGGCACAGGATGCAAGGTTCAAAGACCAGGCTTCCCGCAAGCAGAATGAGGATGCCCTGGATGCGATGATCGCTGCCTGGTCGCATGACAAAACGGCAGCGCAGGCAATGCATCTGCTCCAGGCAGCAAAAGTGCCCGCGGGCGTTGTCACCTCGGCACAGAATCTGGTCGATAATCCGCACTTGCTGTCACGCGGTTATTTCGCGTGGGCACCGGGCGTACACCGGGATCTTGTCATGTATCCCTTGCCGCCTTACATCCTCTCAGGTGTTCGCCAGGGAGTTCGCTGGCCAGCGCCGATGCTTGGTGAGCATAATTCGATTGTGCTGCAAGACAAGCTGGGTTTGACGGATGTTGAAATTCAGCATCTCGAAGACCAGCAGATTATTGGAACGGTGCCGATTATTTGAAGTAAATTGATGGTGGAATAATAGCTTGACGCGAAATGGGAATATTGAGCCGATCTACGCATCTGCCTTTTCAGCGGCAGTGGCCAATCGGTTCGCGCCGTGAACCTGTGTCCACCCGAATCGC